>SIHH01000289.1 GCA_004299065.1 Phormidium sp. SL48-SHIP
CGGAGGGGGCGGTGGCGGTGGTCGGCGGTGGAGGCGGGCTTTTGGATTGCGGTTTAGCCATTTCGGAATTTATTGGATTCGCCCATAAAAAAAGACCCCCCCGGGGTAGCTAACGCAACAAAGCAACTGGGGGGGTGGCGTGGTAGTCTGAGTCTAGATTAATCGTAACAGGTAGCTAGATACTCAGCAATTTGCTCCTGTTGTTCTTGGGTGATATCAGACTCTAGGATATGCGCGATAACGGTTGCCCGTGCCTTATGGCTTTCCTCAGGTGGTTTACGCTTTAATCCTAAGTAGCCATTTTTCCATTCGGAAACATCCAGTTTGGTAATATCGCAGGATTCGGGCTTAGGTTTGCCCATAGCTTCCCAATGATTGATAAGAATCATCATGGCTGATTCTAAGCGCATTACCCGAATAAGAATTAACGCCCCGGAAACAATGCTAGAGAATCGGAGACCGCTAAAATGGTCTGCAAGATGGTTATCCAGGTAAAGCGTGTATTTGCGTTTAGTCATAGTTACCTCCTTAAAATGGGATTTCGCTTTCAGGAGAGGGGGTGGGGGTGGTATCCCCCTCTGGCGGAGTGTCTCCTATCTTGTTATAGAAATCGTCATAAGTCAGATAACAGTCATCCATTTGGGTATCGGGGAGCCGGATGCCCCACTGGTCTTTTTCATAGCCACGGTATCCGAAAGCCAAGTAAGTATCTTGGTCTAACTCATACTCCTCCCCAAACCATTGGATATAAAGGGGGGAGTCGTGGTCTTTTGCCAAAACATTCTTGATTTCAGCCCACGCGTGCTTAGGGAGATAAACTCGGAACCAAGGGGTGCAAAGCGTCGCCGTTGGGTACTTTGACGGCGGGAAAATGCGGGTGATTAAATAGCACCCTACAGGCACTTTATCAGCCTGCTTTTCCAGCGTTTCCCGTGAATTAAGTTGCTTTTCGATGTTCTTTCTGTAAAGTGCCATACGACTCCTTGTAATGTGGGTTGTCTGATTTCAAGCGATTAAGAATCACATCCCAATCGCTTGTCTTTATTATATTGTCAATCGGTTGCGATTGTCCAGTCATTTTTGTTCTTGTTTGTCCTATCCGATATCGGGCTAATCCCCACACTTCCCCCGTGCCTTGGGCTTTGACCTCAGCGATAAATCCTCGGGCTTCGCAGAATTTTTGAAACCACGCCCAATCGGCGTTAGCTGGGAAGATGTACCCATCGGAATAAATATGTACCGCGCCACACTGCAGCGCAACAAGCCCAAACCAGTGGAGGGTACGCTGCACAAAATTCCAGTTGGGAAAGCAGGATGTTGGAAAATAGGAGCTAGTCCGCTTCAACTGACCCTTCTTAATTCGGGTACTCTGGCAACTCCGCCATATGCCGGGGATGGCATTGCGGATTAGCTTCCATTTGTATAAGTCTTGGGGCAAATGGGGGTAAAGCCAGTATGGCAAGTAATCTATCCCATCGTCCCAGAAATTGATGATTAAGGGCATCTTAGAGTAGATTGCCCAAAATGCGCTTTTAAGGTCGAGTTGCACTAACTCTCCCTGCCGCGCTTCCCAGTAAAGGGGATGAGATACTAGGGGGTATTCTTCCCAGCCAGATAGGTAGGGAAAGCGCTTTAATCCATGGTTTGCTAGAATATCGGTTAGGATGTCTCGGGCTACTGATTGAGGGGAAATGGGGTAACCCCCTACCCCTTCCCCCTCTAACAGATAGACGCATTGGTGACGGGGGCTGTATATCGAGGATGAACCGATAATACTTCCTTCAAATTTGGGAGATTGCATAGCTTTCCCCCAAAACGAACTGGGAACAAAACACCGCTTTACCCGAGACTCCATTTTCCTTTGGATGAAGTCTTCAATCATTAGGGCGAATTATCCGGCACGAATACGACAAAATTGCCTTGCCACGCTGCGATAAAGATAATCCCGGCAAGTCCTGTACTTTCGGCAAAGCCATAAGTATTAGCCGCATTACGGCTGGCACTGTTGAGGCGGGGACGGTAATTCGCATTCGGATTAGAGTTCAAAACGCTCTGGACATTGCTATCCCCAATAACTACAGGGAAGAAGCCATAAGTATCATTAAGCCGCGACCCCCAATAATCTTGGATTCGTTGCCGTTGGGGGCGGGCGGTCGCGGTGCCAGTGTCTCCCACATGATACTCTCTGGATTGAGTCCAGATTTGCCGCGCTCGCGCTCTGGTGACACCTTCCGAGGCTATGAGATAATCCTCAAAATCGGATTTTCGGGCTTCGTCCAGTACCCAATCGGTGACTAACGACTGGTCAACGTCACCGGTAAATTCGTTATCAAGAAATGCCATTGCTCTATTTCGGTTGAGTCAACATTTTAAGGTTAACATAACTGGCAACCGATTAGGAGTATCTATTCTGAGTATGAGGCTGACAGATATAGGTCTGAGATAGACGGAATACAATCGTTACACAAAAAATGCGCCATCTCATCAATGAGATAGCGCAATAGCAAGAAATCAGGGATAGAAGCAAGAAAAGCCACGGTAGAGCGCGGCTTAGGACGAACTCTCACCGTCAGTGATATCAGGGTCGCTGGTCTCCCAATCAATATCGAGATTGTAACCTACCCCCTCTGGGGTTACAATGCGGCGCATGTTATCTTGCTCCTCTGTGGGTATTCGCACGCGCAAAAACTCTACCATTTCGCGCATCGTGACCCCATTAGGCATCCCAAAAGTAATCGTCTTAAACTCACCTTCTTCAGACTGCCAATCGCCGTTCTCATCGTAAAAGTATTCGTTGATGCTGAATTTTCCTAATTTGGTCAATGTCCATGAACCAGTCTTGAAACCCCCAATACGCCTGTAATAGAACTTCCCTTGGTTTGTCGCGTCGGCATTATCGTCAGGGAACTGTCCCCGCACTCGCAGGGCATTCAATTTAAGAGGCTCTAAGCCAAACCACTCCATTATTCCGCGTTTCATTAGAGCCACAATGCTTAGGTCGCTTCCATCAAAATCGCGGGTAATTTCAGGGATTTCTACTCTCAATCTATCCCCTCTAATTGGAGGCATATTGTTATTATCCTTTTCTTTCGTTTTCTCCTCTATTATATCTGATTCTTAGGGAGTCGGTTCATTCAAGGGCGGTAGCTTCCACGCTTTCGACGGTGCCGATCCAGTGGCTCTACCCTCCGGCCATACTTCCACAACTCTGGGAATGCGCTCGCTTTCCTCAACGGGATTCCCCTGTCGCTCCTGAATCGTGCGTCGCGGCGGAGAATAGCGCATCTCGCTTTTAACTACCGATGCCATCTCATCCAGTACGCGATTTGCCTCGCTGGCATTTGAGGCATACACCGTCAATTTGCTGTTATCGGTTAGCGTTTCTCTCCCCATCGTGTTCCCCGCCTGATAGGCTCCCAAAGGAGAGGTTTCTGGGGCTGGCTCTGCACTGTAATGAGGAATAACCAAACTGCAATAATTCCTTGTAGCATCCTTTCGGAATACAATCACCAATTGCGGTCTATTTGCGCCTACTCGCACCGCCCACCAATCAGGGTATCCAATCCGCACCTCTGGCTCATCACACCACAGCGAGGCGTTGGCGGCGCTTTCACTGAACGAATCCAAGGGAAAACTGGTAATACTGCTTTCTGTGGCTTCCAAAGTAGCATTCACAAACGCCTGACCCTCGCAATCGTAATAGGGGATTTGAATGGTATTAAGCGGCTCGGAATCTTCTTCATCAAAACAGTCTTGTATCTCATCATAAATATCCCCAACGGTAATGCCGGGTAAGGGAGTAGGTATATAGTCCGTTATCCTCTCGATCCCATCACCAATCACCTCTGGAAAGCTAATATCAGGGAATTGTGGCACTTCAAGGTCAGGGAGTGACAAGGGCGGGGATTCCCCTATTTTCAAATCGCTGTCGGGGTCGCCATCATCCAGAAAATCCGGGGGGTCGGTGTCATCGTACTCAAATACGATATCTGGGGGTTCTAACTTGATAGTGAATTTATCCCCTTCAAAATTCTTAGTTTCTTGATTGAAGGTAATGTTGATTTCCTGACTGGGAAAATCGTCGGGATAGCCGGGCGGCGGTGGCACTTCAATCGGTGGCGGCTGCGGCGGCTCGGGGTCCGGGTCGCGCCATTCCGGTTTATCTGGAGGGGGTGGCGGCTCGCCGCAGTCATCATCTGGGTTATCGTAGTTAGTTACATCCGTGATTTCAGTATCATAGTGGATTTTATAGTCGGTGTCACTGCAAGTCTCGCTCAAACTTACAGTGCCTTGGTTGATTCTAGCAATAGTTTTGGTGCCTATATCATTAGTACCATCGGCGTTAGTCCCAATCACATAGACTTCTATTTCACTGGGGGATACATTTCTAAAACCAGCCTCTTTAATCGGCCCCCGAACGCTATTCACAGAATCCTCTCTTGTGTCTATCTCCCCTGTATCACAGAACTCTACAGTATATCGGAATGTAAACTTATAAGTATCCCCTTCGCATTGCCCCCCTGTAAATGGCAATGCACCGCCTTCCTCACCTCCATCATCAGGTAGGTCAATCTCTGGCGGGTCAGGCTGGTCGTCACCACTATTACACATATGGCTCATAGCGCCCTCAACGAAACCCCCTATGGGATTTTCCTTGATAAATTGAGGGGAATTTTGCCAAATATTACAGTAGGCTTGCCCTATATTTTTCATGCCGTTAGCCCACCCTTCGCCAAGCCCCTCAGCAGGCTCGGCAAGCCCTTCGATAG
>SIHH01000023.1:0-21625 GCA_004299065.1 Phormidium sp. SL48-SHIP
TCCCTCCTCGTATCATGGCTCAGCCATGATACGGACTCTGGGCGGCTCTGCCGCCCGTACTCGGGAGCCAGAAGCGATGGTTGGATTGCCTATGCGAGGGGTTCCCTCCCAACGCCGCGCAAACCCCATTCGCCCACCTCCCCCACACCTCCACTGTACCCCAGACCCCGCCCCAATTTCCCCCCAAATTTCCTGCCCCAATCCCTTGACATTCATAAACCGTTAGCCTACAATAAAAATATAAAAACAAGTCATTCCATTTAGGTAAAAGCACCAAATTTTTTGCCTAGGTCGGTCAAGGCTTCGCCGCCCCGGTGCGGGCGGCGCAAAGCCAAACATCTAAGCTGCGCAATTTTTTCCAAGTTGTACATTATAGATTAACGTACAGAAATACAGCCCAACCGTCCCCAACAGCGATAAACTAGACTCTAGCCACCACGCCCAGTCGAGTCTAGCAACAGGCCATTGACGAACTCGGACAACTCTCCCCAGACAATCCCTTTCGTCGCAACGCCCTAATGCTGCTCAATCGCCTCAAAGCCGACCTAGAAACCAACAACAGCCCTAATCCAGAGGATAGAGAGTTAATTATGCGTTTATCTCCTCTATTTGACCAACAACTCGAAGCCGCCCAACTCTCAGGTCGACAACAGGGACTTGAACAGGGACTTGAACAGGGTCGAGAACGAGAACGACGAGAGGCGATCGCCAGCCTCCTCGAAACCCGATTCGGCCCCCTAGACAACGAACTCAGCCAACTCCTAGACATCCTCATCCAGCGTCCCTCCAGCGAAATCATGCCCCGACTGCTGCAACTGTCGCGAGAGGAGTTAACCGAGCAGTTTAAATCACCATAAAACCCCGTCCAAGCCTAGATTTGACCGAAAAACCTCACCCACCTCCCATAGCCCAAAAAAGCCCCCGGTTCCCTCAAGAAACCGGGGGCTGACTCATCAGCTCACGCCTCAATTGTCCCAGTCACCTAACCGATATTTTCCATCACCGCGAACATCGGCAGATACATCGACAAGAGAATCGAGCCAACCATTCCCCCAATGACCACAATCATCAGCGGTTCCATCATCGACGTCAGACCCTTAATCGCCTGTTCCACCTCATCCTCATAAAACTCACCCACCTTCATGAGCATCTTATCGAGTTCCCCCGTTTCTTCCCCAATCGACATCATCTGAACCGCCAAAGCCGGCATCACCCCCCGTTCTCGGAAGGCTTCACTAATACTTCCCCCTTCCGAAATTTGGGTTTTAGCATAATCAATCGCCTCAGCAATGACCTCATTCCCCGCCGTGTCTCGGACAATCTCCATCGCATTGAGAATCGGCACCCCAGAGCGAGTTAACGTCCCGAACACATTACAGAAACTTGCCACAGCCGACTTCTCAACAATTTCCCCAAACATCGGCGCTTTGAGAATCAAACCATCAATCTGAAAGCGTCCAACGGGAGTTTTGTAGTAGGCTTTAATCGCAAAGACAATACCAACGAGAATGGCAACAAAAATAACAATACTGTAGTTACGCAGTTCGAGCCAACTCTCCGCTTCTGGATCATCCGCTGGGAGGAATGGCCCCCGCAAGAAGAAACTAATGTTCATCATGACCTGTGTGAACATTGGTAGTTCTGCATCCAACTGGTCAAAAATGCCCGTAAACGTTGGTAGCAGAAAAATCGTCATCCCGAGGAAGATGACAATCGCAATACCACCCACCGTTTTCGGGTAAGACATGGCAGATTTCAACTCGTTCTCGATTTTGGCGCTTTTTTCCAGAAGCATCGCCAAACGATTGAGAACCTCATCGAGAACCCCACCCACCTCTCCGGCGGCGACCATACTGACATAGAGTTTATCAAAACAGCCAGGGTGTTTCCGCATCGCCTCAGCAAGAGACCCCCCCTCTTCCACCTCAAGACTAATCTGTCGTAAAGCTCGTTTCAACTTGATATTGGCGCACTGTTCCGTCAACACCGACAAACAGCGCAACATCCCCACCCCAGCATTAAACATCGCGGCAAACTGTCGCGAGAATACAGCTTTATCTTTAACCGTTACACTGGCGAGGGCAGCCGAGATTGTTTCTTCTAAATTGCTGAGATCAAACCCTTTTGACTCAGCCTTTGCTACATTTGTCATGGTTTTAATTCCAATACTGGCACTGCTGTAAAATCACCCTAAAGCCCAGGAAATTGATGAGTTGTGAAGGAGTATATCTGGAGCTTGGATGGTGAGTGATCCAGACCTCAACCTAATCGATATACTCCTTGGCACATCATTCTCTAACGCGCTTTGGCTTTGGCTTTGACTTTGCCTTGGGTGGGTGCGCCTCCAGCCTTGACACGGGGGTCAATCAAGCGATCGAGTTCGTCAATTTTAGACGTTTTACTGATCGCATCTTCATAGGTCACTTTCCCCTCATTCACCAGGCGGGCCAAGGACATTTCCATCGTTTGCATTCCCATCCGACTCCCCATCTGGATAGATGAGTAAATCTGGCTCGTTTTACCCTCCCGAATCAGGTTAGCAATAGCTGGACTATTGACCATGATTTCATGGGCGGCACACCGTCCGCCACCCACTTTTTTGAGCAAGTTTTGAGAGCAAACCCCAACCAAGGCTGTCCCCAACTGGGCGCGAATTTGCGGCTGTTGAATCGGCGGGAAAACATCCAACATCCGGTCAACCGTAGAAGCAGCAGAGTTGGTGTGCAACGTCCCAAAGACCAAGTGACCGGTTTCTGCGGCAGAAATCGCTAGTGAAATTGTTTCCAAGTCCCGCATTTCTCCCACCAGAATAATATCTGGGTCTTCCCGTAATGCCGCTTTCAAGGCATTAGCAAAACTCTTAGTATCTTCTCCTTTTTGGCGTTGATGGAACAGGCTTTTGATATTGGGAAACACATACTCAATCGGGTCTTCGACGGTGAGGATATGCTCCGATCGCGTCCGATTGATCAGATCAATAATCGCTGCCAGAGTCGTGGTTTTCCCCGACCCCGTTTGTCCCGTAATCAAGACCATCCCCCGAGGACGCATCGACAGTTCCCGGAGAATTTCGGGAACCCCCAACTTCTCAAAATTCGGAATTTCCGAGGCTAAGGCTCGCAAACAAGCCGCAAAACAGCCCCGTTCCCGATACACATTGACCCGGAAACGAGACAAACCCTTCACCCCATAGGCGCAGTCCAATTCCCAGTTTTGCTCAAGATCCTTACGTTGGTTGTTATTGAGCATACTGAAAATCAGCCGTTGACATTGATCCGGGGCCAACGACTCCCCAAATTGGGGCTGAGCGGTGAGTTTACCACTAATGCGAAAAAAGATCGGCGCCCCGGCCTGGATGTGCATATCAGAGCCACCTTGTTCAATCAAGGACTCCATCACATCTTCAATCATGTAATCCATAACAGTTCCTTTGCTCCTTTAACGGCGTACAGTTGCCAGTTTAGTCCTGGAAACGGGGGGTCATACAGTACGGACAATCCATCCATTCGGGATCTAACCCCGCCCCACAGTTGCTACAGGTGAGAGAACTCTTGCGTTTCGCCTTGAGTTCCGCTTCCAACCCTGAGTCCGTGAAGGTCACGCGATCGACTTCCTCAAAAGTCGTATGTCCCTGCTTCACCAGATCAAGACTGTAGGCCAAAAGGGTCGTCATCCCTTGTTCGACCGCCTTCTCCTTAATCCGTTCCGTGGGGGCATTTTCGTTGATCAACAGCGCCAGTTCTTCCGTCGTTTGCAGAAACTCATAGACCCCGACACGTCCTTTATAACCAACACCGCTGCATTTTGGACAAAGCTCACCGCGCTCTTGTAACTCTTGGCGATCGCCCGACGGGATCGTATTGGCCTTATAGAAGGTGGCCTCGACATCCGTCGACGCCGTCATCCCATAGCGGGCCAACTCCTCGCGCTCAGGAGTATAAGGAAGCCGACATTCCGAACAAACCCGTCGCATCAGACGTTGCGCCAACACCCCCAACAGCGACCCAGAAATCATAAACGGTTCAACCCCCATCTCATCGAGACGGGCGATCGCCCCAGCCGCATCATTCGTGTGTAGCGTCGTTAAGACCAAGTGACCCGTCAACGCCGCCTCAATTGCCGTTTTTGCCGTTTCCTTATCTCGCGTCTCACCCACCAGAATAATATCCGGGTCTTGCCGCAGAAACGCCCGCAGGATATTGGCGAACGTCAGGTTTTTCTCCCGAATCACCTGACATTGACTAATCCCATCGAGAGCATACTCAATCGGGTCTTCCGCCGTACTAATATTGACTCCGGGATCATTGCGCTCAGCCAGAATCGAATAAAGCGTCGTCGATTTACCTGACCCCGTCGGCCCCGTCACCAAAATCAAACCAAAAGGACGACTCGCTACCTCCCGCACTTTTTCCAGGGTATCGGGATCGGAGATGAGTTTATCCAAGCCTAGCTGAGTCGAGGAGTTATCCAGAATCCGCAGCACGATCTTCTCACCATAGCGGGTGGGTAAGGCATTAACTCGGAAATCCACCGCCCGTCCCTGGAACATCCGCCTAATCCGTCCATCCTGAGCTTGACGGCGTTCGGCGATGTCCATATCCGAAATAATCTTGAAACGAGACGTCAGCGCCGGGATAATCAGTTTCGGCAGGCGCGGAAACGGCTCATGCAGCACCCCATCCTTACGCATCCGAATCCGCAGGAACTCCTCTTGTGGCTCAACGTGAATATCCGACACATCATCCGTCAGGGCCTTCCGCAGAATCTTATTCACCAAGGCGATGACACTTTTATCCTCAGCATCGGCCTCTTCTTCTAAATCAGCCGCTTCTGGGGGGGCTTCTTCGAGGTCATCATCCTCCCCCGCCAATTGGGCGAAGTCCTCAACGCTGATGGCATTTTTCTCAGCTTGCTCTCGTTTTTGGCTTTCAGCTTCCTTCTTAACCTGTTCGTCCAAATAGAGCGAGATCAGGGATTGATAGTCATCAGGTGTAATCGCTTGCCGTTGCAAACCATAGTTTTTCGATCGCAGCATTCGCTTGAGGTCATCTTGAGCCTCCAAGTTATCCGGATCGACCATCGCCACAATCACAGACCCATCTTGGATCTGTAGCGGTACAAAGCGATAGCGACGACAACTATCAACCGAGACAAATTCTAGGAGTTTATTAATCTGTCCCGGCGGTAACTCAGTGACTTCGGGATCAAAGGCCTCAACCCCGTAGAGAATTTTCAACTCAAACAGTTGTTGCTTTTTGTACTGGCGGATTAACTCAGGAGGAAGTTGTTTGCCGGTGATGCTCTCGATCGCCTCGATCAACGTACGACCGGACAGGCGGCTATCTTCTTGCGCCTGACTCATCTGATCCGGGCTGACGTGACCCGCTTGGATGAGTTTATTTCCGAAGGGTGAGAAGTTCGTCTGAACCACCAAGGCACGCCGAGCTTTGGGGGCACTAGAAGAGAAGTTAGTCATGGCGTATTACACGAGCAGGTGAGGAAAATCGACAGTTGCGTCGTCGAGACAGTGGCGAGGGCAACTCCGGCGAGGGCAACTACTTCGATCAGTGTAGCTCACTCGACGGGTTGCCGTGGCCAGGCAACGGCGCTCAATCGCGTTAAGCCTCCGCTGGCGATCGCCCCAACCCAGCAACCTGGCCCCATAGACAACACAGAACGTTAAAATGGCCTAGGATTTTAAATAGACGTTAAATCTGTTAAATCTCAACTTAGGTGCTTCGGTGGGAATGGCCCGATTTTGCCAAAAATGGCCGCCAAGACCCAGGCATTGTGGTGTATCGTGTGATTTGCGAGCGCCCTTGACCCGGAGCGCCTGTACTAGAAACTTGTAAGGGGAAAGTCAGACATGGACGAAGACAAGCAGTTCCAACAGGAGACCAGCAAACCTAATGTAGATGCCGAAGAGACCCCTGTGGATAGCACTGCTGACACCGTTCCTGAAGCCGTAACCGTTGAGGAGGCTCCAGTTGAAGAAACAGCAGGGGAATCGACGGTCGATGATGCTGAGTCTGCTGATGATGAGGCGATCGATCCGACGGTGATTGAAGCCGAAGCCGCCGCCGCCCAAGTATCGGAACCTCTCGAAGCGGCAATGTCGACGTTGAAAAACACCGCCGAGCAAGCTCAAGCTCAACTCGAAGAGCTTAACCTGCAATATGCTCGCTTAACCGCCGACTTTGATAACTACCGCAAACGAACCCAGAGAGAAAAAGCAGAACTCGAAGAACAAGCCAAATGTACCACCCTCAAAGAACTGCTCCCAGTGGTGGATAACTTTGAACGGGCGCGGACTCAGATTAAACCGCAAACCGAAGGTGAAACCAATATCCATAAGAGTTACCAAAGCGTTTACAAACAAATGGTGGATTGCCTCAAACGCCTCGGAGTGGCGCCGATGCGTCCCGAAGGAGAGGAATTTGACCCCAATCTCCATGATGCCGTCATGCGCGAAGCCACCGATGCCTATCCCGATGGAACCGTGACCGAAGAATTGATGCGCGGCTACACCATCGGCGATCGCGTCTTGCGTCATGCCATGGTGAAGGTGGCAACGGCCCCGGAACCCGTGGTAAGCTCAGGAGAATCGGACACCGAGACCTCTGACTCCTAACGGAGCGCACCGCAACAGAAGTCTAACCCTGGCGTTGACCGTTGTGGGAAGCGCTAGGGTGTTCACGTCACATCCCGAATATGGGTTATGGGAAAAGTTATTGGTATTGACCTCGGGACCACAAATAGTTGTGTTGCTGTCTTAGAAGGCGGTAAACCCGTCGTCATTCCGAATTCGGAAGGCGGACGCACAACCCCGAGCATGGTTGGGTTCACAAAATCAGGCGATCGCCTCATTGGCCAACTGGCAAAACGCCAGGCGGTCACCAATGCCGAAAATACGATTTACAGTATTAAACGCTTCATTGGCCGGCGTTGGGATGATACCGAGATGGAACGCTCTCGGGTTCCCTACAACTGCATCCCAGGGCGGGATAACACCGTGGATGTCAAAATCCGCGATCGCAACCACACCCCCCAAGAAATCTCGGCCACCATTCTGCAAAAACTTAAACAAGATGCCGAATCCTATCTCGGAGAACCCATCTACCAAGCCGTGATTACCGTTCCGGCCTACTTCACCGACGGACAACGGCAAGCCACCAAAGATGCCGGAACCATCGCCGGCCTCGAAGTGTTACGAATTATTAACGAGCCAACGGCCGCCGCCTTGGCCTACGGCCTCGATCGCCATGACGAAGAACTGACCATCTTAGTCTTCGACCTCGGTGGCGGAACCTTCGATGTCTCAATCCTGCAACTCGGCGACGGCATTTTTGAAGTCAAAGCCACCGCCGGCAACAACCACCTCGGCGGCGATGACTTCGACAGTGAAATTGTCTCTTGGCTCGTCGATAACTTCCGAGAAGCCGAAGGCCTCGACCTATCCACCGACAAAATGGCCATGCAGCGGCTGCGAGAAGCCGCCGAAAAAGCCAAAATCGAACTGTCCTCCACCACAGAAACTCATATCAACCTGCCATTCATCACCGCCGATGAAACCGGCCCCAAACATATTGACGTTCGCCTAAGCCGCCGTCAATTTGAAGAACTCGTCAAACCGCTTATCGATAGCACAATTGAGCCGGTTAGTCAAGCCCTCGAAGACGCCAATATGAACACCGAGGAAATTGACCGCCTGATTCTCATCGGTGGCTCAACCCGGACTCCAGCCGTACAGCGGGCCATCAGTGACTTCTTCGCCGGCAAACAACCCGACTACTCCGTCAACCCCGACGAAGCCGTCGCCACCGGAGCCGCCATCCAAGCCGGCGTCCTTGGCGGCGAAGTTCAAGATGTCCTATTGCTAGACGTGACCCCCCTATCGCTGGGCATTGAAACCTTGGGAGAAGTGTTCACCAAAATCATCGAACGCAACACCACCCTCCCCACCAGCAAATCACAAATGTTCTCCACAGCCACCGACGGCCAGACCTCCGTCGAAGTCCATGCCCTACAAGGGGAACGGGCCATGGCCCGAGACAACAAAAGCTTGGGTAAATTCATTCTCATGGGGATTCCCCCCGCGCCGCGAGGGATTCCTCAAATTGAAGTCAGCTTTGAAATCGATGCCAACGGCATTCTCAACATTTCCGCTCGCGACAAAGGCACCGGCCGCGCTCAGAGCATCCAGATTACCAATACCGGCGGCTTAAGTGCCGAAGAAATTGAACAGATGCGCCTTGAAGCCGAACAGTTCGCCGATCAAGACGAATGGCAACGGAACCTAGCCGAACTACGCAACCAAGCCGATGCCCTGTTCTATAACTACGAAGATACCCTCAAACATAACGCCGACTTAGTCAGCGATCGCCTGAAACTCGAAGTCACCGAAAAAGCCCATCGCTTGCAAGAAGCCCTCGACGAAAGTAACCCCAACGTTGAAGACATCCGCCAACGCCTGCACCAATTCCAACAAACCCTATTCGCCATTGGCTCAGCCGTTTATCAGGGAGAAACCCCCCAGTTTGATGAGCATCCCGACGAGGCGATCGCCCCTCCCACCGATGACCCCTCCCAGGACAGTGACGACGACGAAGCGGCCCCCGACTCCCCGAGGGCGCAACCTAGCCCCGCCCCCCTAAGATTCGATGACGCCGATGATCTCGAAGATCTCGGCGGAGACGACGACGATCTCGATACGGATTTAGCCCAAGAACTCGAAGATCTCGAAGCCTTGCTCTCACAAGAGTCTCCGCCCGCCTCATCCCCCCCAGCCTCATCCCCCCCAGCCTCATCCCCCCCGGCCCGCTCCCGCCCAACCTCAAGTCCCCAAAAGCAGACCCCCAGCAAAGCGGCCCCTCGGGAAAATGCTCCCAGCCCAGCAGCGGAGCCAAGCAACTCCCCGGCTCCCCAGCCGACCCCGAAAAAGGGCGATAATCCCTTCGATATCTCCTCGTCCCCGGCCGAACCAGTGGACGATGGGGACCCCGATAATCCCTTTTTCTAACCCATCCTTCTCCTCTCTCGTCAGCCGACCATCACAGACATCGGTCCCCAAGACGAGAGACGTTCTGTTCTCTCCTGTCCAACTCCTAGCAACGAGCGCGTTATGGCTGCCGACTACTACGAACTTCTAAGTGTTTCTCGCACCGCCGACAAAGACGAAATTAAGCGAGCCTTCCGACGGCTGGCCCGTAAATATCACCCCGACGTCAACAAAGAAGAGGGGGCCGAAGAGAAATTCAAAGAAATTAACCGCGCCTACGAGGTGCTATCCGATCCCGAAAAACGAGCCCGTTACGATCGCTTCGGTGAAGCCGGAGTGGGTTCGGGCGTTCCAGGGGCCGGCTTCTCGGACTTCTCCGATATCCCCGGTGGATTTGCCGATATCTTTGAAACCTTTTTTGGCGGCTTTAGCAATACCGGCCAAACCCGCCGCCGCAGTGGCCCCACCCGTGGCGATGATTTACGGTTGGATCTAAAACTCGATTTCCGCGAAGCCGTGTTTGGTGGCGAGAAAGAAATCCGCATCAGCCATCTCGAAACCTGTGGCACCTGTAGCGGAACCGGAGCCAAACCGGGAACTCGTCCCAAAACCTGTGGCACCTGTAGCGGCTCAGGACAGGTGCGTCGCGCCACCCGGACCCCCTTTGGTAGCTTTACACAAGTTTCCGTCTGTCCCACCTGTAACGGCACCGGACAGGTCATTGAAGACCAATGTGCCACCTGTTCGGGCAAGGGACAATTACAAGTCGCGAAAAAGCTCAAGATTACCATCCCCGCCGGAGTCGATAACGGCACTCGCCTACGGGTGCAGTCGGAAGGAGATGCTGGCAAACGCAATGGCCCCCCCGGAGACTTATATGTCTATCTCTTTGTCAACGATGACAGTGAGTTCCAACGAGATGGAATTAACATCCTCTCAGAAATCAAAGTCAGTTATTTACAAGCCATCCTCGGCTGCAAGATTCCGGTGAATACCGTCGATGGAGAAGTCGAAGTGACTATTCCGGCAGGAACCCAACCGGGACGGGTGATTACCCTAGAAGAGCGCGGTGTGCCTCGTTTGGGCAATCCCGTCAGCCGTGGCGATCATCTCTTGACGGTTCATATCGACATTCCCACCAAGGTCAATGCTGAGGAACGGGAGTTGTTAGAAAAACTGGCTAAAATTCGCGGCGAACGAGCCGGAAAAGGCGGTGTAGAAGGTTTTTTAGGAGGACTGTTTAAGTGAGTCAATCGAGACATTCGTCTGAAGCCGCTCCTAACGCGGCCTCATCTGAGCCTCAGTCCGTTGATGTTGAACTGGATTTGCGGGGAACACCCTGTCCGCTGAATTTTGTGCGCACGAAGTTGCAGTTACAGCGGATGCAGCCGGGCCAAGTGTTGGAGGTGTTGCTCGATGCCGGTGAGCCGATTGAGCAGGTTCCCGATAGCTTGACGATGGCTGGATATGAGATCGACGCGATCCAAGACTGTCAAGGCTATTTTGCCTTGCAGGTTCGTTGTCCGCAATCATGAGTAACATCATCGACGATCGCCCCTCTCGGGACTCCTTACCCTATCCCCGAGGAACCGTGTTGGCGGTGCAGGCTAACTTCTATCAGGTGCAATTGGATCCCGAACCCACCCCACCAACCCCGAGTTTGCTCTGTACCCGTCGCACGCGCTTGAAAAAAGTCGGCCAACAGGTAATGGTGGGCGATCGCGTGGTGGTTGAAGAACCCGACTGGGAAGGAAACCGGGGCGCGATCGCCGAAGTGTTACCCCGTCAGACCGAGCTAGATCGTCCCCCAGTGGCCAATGCTGACCGAATTTTGTTGGTGTTTACCCTAGAGGAACCAAGCCTCGAACCGTGGCAGTTAAGTCGGTTTCTCGTTAAAGCGGAGTCCACCGAATTGGCGGTGGAACTCTGTTTGAATAAACGAGATTTAGTCAGCGAGGCTCAACAGCACGCTTGGCGATCGCGGCTACAAGGTTGGGGTTATGATCCCCTGTTGATGAGTGTCAAAACCGGCCAAGGGATGGATGCCCTCAAACAACGGATTGGCCAGGGAATTACCATTCTGGCGGGGCCATCAGGCGTGGGCAAATCCAGCACCATCAATCGTCTGATTCCCCAGGCTAATCTCCGAGTCGCCAATGTCTCGGGGAAATTGGGGCGAGGCCGACATACCACCCGCCATGTGGAGTTGTTTGAGTTAGAACAGGGGGGATTGCTGGCCGATACCCCCGGATTTAATCAGCCGCAACTCACCACAACGGCTCAGCAACTCGCCGACTGTTTCCCCGAGATTCGCCAACGACGCCAGGGGGAGAACTGTCAATTTAGTGATTGTCGTCATCGAGACGAACCCGGTTGTCAAATACGCGGCGATTGGGAGCGTTATGAGCATTATCGGACCTTTCTCGACGAGGCGATCGCCCAGGATACGGCACAACATCATAGTGGAGAAGAGGAATCGAGCTTTAAAACGAAAGCTCAAGCCGGTGGAGAACGTCGCTCTGAACCGAAATTGGCCTCAAAAAAATATCGCCGCCAATCCCGGCGGCGACAGCATCAAACCTTACAAGACTTATGTGAAGAGTTGGATGAGAATTTCTAGACCATCTCGATGGGGCCTTAGTTGATCGCGCTCCAGACTAGCGCAGATAGCTGGCTTCCGCTTCGAGTTGCCGTAAGAGCTGATCATCCCCCTTGGCCCGAGCAACGCTCATCCGGCGTTCCAAGGACTCTCTGAGGGTTGCGAGGCGATTACGATTGGCTTCATTGATGGCTTGACGAGTAATTTTGTTCATGATAAACAGTGCGTTGTAATGGTTTGGTGTACAGGTCTCTACTCCAATTATATGGATAACCCTGGGAGAATGGCAAACCTGGTATAAAATGTTACTGAAATTCAGGGTCACTTCTGAAAAAATCATCCGATTAAGCCATGAACGCCCATGACCGAGGCATCTCCGTGAACCGTTCTCAGATTCTGGCGATGACTCTAGCGTTGATAGTCGGTTTAGGAGGCAGTTGGGCGATCGCCGCCGTTCAAGACAACCAGCGAACCCGTTATCAATGTCAACAGCTTGTCGATCGCGTCAACCAAGGCTACGCCCAAACCCTCGCCTTTCAGGGAAGCGACGCGATCGCCCTCAATGGTTTGGCCCAACAACTCGACACCATCGCCAACTCCCTGCAACAACTCGACATCGATCGTCCCCCTCTACGTCGCGCTCAGCAACAATTTGTCCAGGGATATCGTGATCTCAGTCAAGGCTACCAGAGCATTGTCCGCGCCTTAGAGGCCGCCGAGCAAGCCCCCAAAACTGAAACCGGCTTACAACAGGTGCAACAGGCCCAGTCTCAGGTTAAAGAAGCCGGAGCCGCCGCCCAGGAAGCGGCCCGGCAGATTGACCAATTCGCCCGTGACCTGAATCGACTTTGTCTGGAGGGGGAAGAAACAACCTAGGGGCCTACCTTTAGGGTCGCCCTCTTCCGGTAAGAGGTAACAGGAGAACCATGGAAAACTGGAACTGGCTGCGATCGCAACTGACCCCCCCCCAAATCCGCTCCTGGCAAACCCTGATCCTCGCCAGTTTTATCACCTGGTTTTTCTCCTTACTGGTAATGTTGTCCGAGCCAGACGTAGAATTTCAGAGTTTTCCCTTAACCCGGTTAGGATGGGTCTTTTTTCTCGTCGGCTTTATTTGGTGGCAAAGTCTCCATCCTTGGAAACTTGGCTCATTCTCCCTAACTCCGGGTTTAATTGCGGCCGTCTTTTGTTGCCTCTTTCTCACCAACCCTGAAGGAGAACTGTCCCAATGGGTATTTTTGTTTTACCCGATTTTAACCACCCTGATCGCCACGTTGCCGGCCTGTCGTAACGCCAAAAATCGTCTTAGTGTTCCCCCAGTCCAACAGCGGCCCGTGATCATGTTGCAATTGCTCATTGCACTCCTCTGTAGCTGTTGGTTACAACTGACCTTTGTCCTGCAAGACTGGATAGACACCTATCCCAACGTCGCCCGAACCGATCTCTCTCAAAGTCAATTCGTCTTGCGGACCGGAACCCCCTTTCAGTTGCGAGGCTATGATCGGTTGCAGACCCTGCAAAAGCAATTAAAGGATCATTTCGACCATCCCTCCTGGCCCGAGACAGAACGCAAGTTACTTGACCTGCGTCAAAATCCCGAGAACTTTTGGCGTACCCTGAATATCGGGGCGACAGATACCGTGGCCGGTTTGGTGCAATATCCCCAGGCCCGTCTGACTCGTGATGACCAACAGGGGTATTATCTAACCATTCGCCTCTCTTGGTCTCATCCCTGGTTTGAGGAGCGACGAGAACACCTGAGTCTGCGCTGTCATCTCTATCCTGTCTCCCCAGAGGGTGGTCACGGGAATGGCGATCCCTCTGACCGGAGCGCGATCGCCTGTGATACTGACAATCAGGCAATTTTCAACCCCATCTCTATTCCCTCAACTCCAGGGTCATCTTAAAATAGTTAGTCATCCTGAAAATTGGCTTGGATTATGCTCGATTCTCTCACGCAACATCACCCTAAAAATGCACCGTGGAAACGAGTTTTCGTCACGGCGAGTAATGCCTTTCGGGAAGTTTTACGAGAGCGCATTCTTTATCTGATCGGTGTCTATGCCTTGGTTCTCATCGTTAGCCTACGCATTTTGCCGCCTCTCTCGGCTGGAGCGCATCCTAAGATTTTTCTGGACCTAGCCTTGGCGAGTATGGAAATCCTGACTCTCTTTGTGGCGGCTTTTGTCAGTACCCGTTCGCTGGAGAAGGAAATTCAACAACGGACCTTATTAGTTTTGATCTCGAAACCGATTAGTCGTGCTGAACTGCTTTTCGGTAAGTTTCTGGGACTGTGGGGCGTACTGCTGGCCGCCCTGGTGGTTATGACCCTCTTAGCCATCGGTGTTGCTGCCTTAGGGGGCATTTCGATGGCTCTGGGTAGTTTGCTATTGTCATTGCTGTTTCTGGCGCTGAAACTGGCAATTTTGACGGCGGCGGCCTTACTTTTTGCGGCGTTTACCAGTTCTCTTTTGGCGGCCTTTTTTACTCTGGGGCTTTACGTCATGGGGAATTTTAGTCAAGACTTGTTGCAACTTGGGGATACCCTAGATAGCTCCCTCTTTCAGACTGTGGCAACAGTTCTCTATCTCGTGTTGCCGGATTTGTCTCGCTTGAATCTCAAAAATGAAGCCGTTTATGGCCTGACAACCTTACCGGATGTGGGGTCGTTACTGCTCGATGGGCTGTATGGTATTGTCTATGCAGTGGTGTTATTGGCCCTGGCGATCGCCATTTTTCAACGTCGCCAACTTTAAACATCAGGGTCAGGGTCGAACCCAGTCACCGGTGAACA
Source organism: Phormidium sp. SL48-SHIP (assembly GCA_004299065.1). Lineage (GTDB taxonomy): Bacteria > Cyanobacteriota > Cyanobacteriia > Cyanobacteriales > Geitlerinemataceae > Sodalinema. The sequence continues at coordinate 14,392 of SIHH01000023.1, forward strand.
CCCCTGTCGTCAGACCTTCATGTTGACTCAAACACTTAGAAGCATTTGATTGGAGCTAGTTGGGATTATCATGAAGTTGACGGTCTAAACAAGTTTCGCTGGCGACATGAAGACGATCGCGGCCCTGAGTTTTAGCCAAATACAGGGCGCGATCGGCGCATTTTAACAACGCCTCCCCCGTCAATTGGGAATCAGGAACCACACTGGCCACACCAATACTCAGCGTCACGCGATCGCTACATTGAGAGGTTTCATGGGGAATCCGTAACCGTCGCACCGACTCTAAACTCCGTTGGGCCACCGCCATGGCCCCAGAGGAAGCCGTTTCAGGTAATATCGCCACAAACTCCTCCCCCCCATAGCGGGCCACCAAATCCTCGGGACGACAAATCGTTTCAGATAGCACCCGAGCCACCCGTCGCAGACAATCATCGCCCGCTTGATGGCCATAGGTATCATTAAACGGCTTAAAACAATCAATATCTGCAATCAACAATGACAAACAGGTTTTATCTCGTAAACTACGTTGCCATTGATCTCGTAAGCGTTCATCAAAGGCGCGGCGATTAGCAATTTGCGTTAATCCATCCAGATTGGCTAACGCCTCCAGCCTGGAATTAGCAGACTCCAATTGACGGTTCGTTAACTCCAACTGGCTGGCCAGCCGACGTTCTTCTAACACCTGTAAACTGAGCTTTTGACTTAACTGATGTTCCCGAGCCAGCGATCGCTGCAACGCCTGAGTGGCGCGGTGAGCCTCAATCAGACGACGGATACGCTGTCGTAAAACCCCCCAATGAATCGGCTTCGTAATGAAGTCCTCAGCTCCCATTTCAAAGGCTCGTTCAATCGAGTCCGAATCCTGTAACGTTGTAATAATTAAAATGGGAGGACAATTGTCAGCAAACTGCTGTTTAAGCCGTTGACAACATTCAAATCCACCCATTTTGGGCATCATCGCATCGAGCAAAATCAGATCCGGGAGTTGAAACTGACAGCGATCGAGACAATCTTGGCCATTACTGACATCAATGCTATCGTAACCGTCTCGCTCGACAGCTCGTTTCATCAACATCCTTAACGTCCGTTCGTCGTCTGCAATCAGAACCGTTCCTCTCGGTGCAGGACTTTCCACATTAGTCATAGTGAAGTTGGTGTAGGAGCGTCGTTAAAGCCGTCTGAACCCGATCAAAGTCCCTCTGAAAATCCTCGATGATGGCGGGTTTTTCCGAAGCCGATACATGGAGGAAATCCCCCTGTCGAATCAAATCTTCGAGAGTCCGACAGCGATGTGTCAGGGCCGCTGCCCCTAAACTGGCACTGAGGGAGCCTAGGGCATGGGCAGCTTGCTCGATCATATCAAGCTGCCCCCCCTCTAATGCCATCTGCAAGCTTTGTAAACGCTGGGGAACGTCATTGAGATAGCTCTCAATCATCTCAATGACAAAGTCTACCTCTCCAGCCATCTGTTGTAACTCGTCGATGACGTTCATGTCGAGAATGGGATACGGGTCAGTCACCAGCAAGGATGGAGAGAAGGTCACGGATTCTGAGGTGGGGGAGACTCGGTGCAAACGTCCACTCTGATAGCGTTCTAGGGCTTGACGTAGCTGAGTGGCCCGTAGCGGTTTACTGAGGTAGTCATCCATTCCCGCCTCCAAACAGAGTTGGCGATCGCCGGCTAAGGCATGAGCGGTCAGAGCAATAATATAGGGTTGAGGTCGTCCTTGCTGAGCCAACTGCTGCCGAATCTGCCGGGTAGCGGCCCAACCATCTAACTCGGGCATTTGAACATCCATAAAGACCAGATCGAAGTTCTCCTGGTTGAGCTGTTGTACGGCTTCGAGTCCATTGTTGACGAGACTGGCCCGATAGCCAAATCGCGTTAATAACTGTTGAACTAAGACCTGATTGATGGGCAGATCTTCAGCCACTAAAATTCGTAAAGGCAGCTGTTGAGCCAAAACCGGGTCAAAGGGAGACTCCTGAACCGATGGGGTGGATTGATAACGATGGCGGGGTGTGATCAGACGAGTGACTGGGGTAAGACGGGGTGAGTCCCACTCTGGGACTAATTTTAGGGTGACATGGAAGGTTGACCCCTGACCGAGTTCACTTTCGAGCGTGATTTGTCCTTCCATCAGTTGACAGAGTCGTTGACTAATCGTTAATCCTAAGCCAGTCCCCCCATAGCGGCGCGTCATGGAGCTATCACTTTGAGAAAAGGGCTGAAACAGGCGATCGAAGCGATCGCGGGGAATCCCAATCCCGGTATCCTCAACGCTCAGATGCAGAGTTTGTTGGCCCTCATCATCAGGCTGAGACTCCATCACCTCAACGGAGAGTCGAATTTCCCCTTGTTCGGTGAATTTAACAGCATTCCCGAGAAGGTTAATCAAAATCTGTTTGAGGCGAACCACGTCACCCCGCCAAATTTGCGGTAGGGGAGTCATGAGGGAATAGCAGAGGTTGAGTCCTTTCTGTTGAGCGGTCACCGCCACGAGATCTAAGGCTTGTAGCAAGGCTCGATCCAACTCAAAGGGTCGAGATTCGAGTTCAAGGTGTTCTGACTCGATTTTTGAGACATCGAGGATATCGTTAATTAAGGAGAGCAGGGTTTCACTACTTTGACGAATCGTATTGACAAATTCCTGTTGTTGTGCATCAAGCCGACTCTCGAACAGCAACTCAGTCGTACCAATCACAGCATTGAGAGGGGTACGGATTTCATGGCTCATCATGGCCAAAAAGCGGCTTTTGGCCAGATTCGCGGCCTCAGCCTCCTGTTTAGCCGCCGCTAAAGCCAGATTTTTGGCGCTGAGTTCTTCCCGTTGGGCGGTTTCTCGCTGAAGCATCGCCGCTTGAGCGAGGGCGATTCCCACTTGAGCGGCGACCGCTTCGAGGAGGTTGACTTCATCACTACTCCAGCGGCGTTGGGAACATTGATGGAGGCAAATTTCTCCATTGGCTTGGCCTTGATAGGAGGTGCGGATCCCTAACATCGAGCGAATTTGATTGGCTTCGAGGAAATCTTGATGTTTTTGGAGCAGTGGATTTTCTGAGACATCGTCGGAGACTTGAGCGATGTCTTGTTGGACAATCACGGCGCTATAGGGATGTTCCCCGATGGGTAGGATTAGCCCTAAAAGAGAGGGAAGGGTGGGATGACGGGATTCAGCGACGGCTCTGAGTTGGGGTTGGGGATCGCTTTCATAGGAGAAGATCAGACAGCGACTGACGGAAAAGCTGCGTCCAATTTGGTAGGCGGCGGTTTGAAAGATTTGCTCAGAATCGAGACTCTGGCGAATTTCCTGGGTGAGTTTTTTCAGGAGTAGAACATTACGATATTGACGTTTGAGGGCATCTTCGGCCAGTTTGCGATCGCTGATATCTTCTGCCAGCCCCACAAAGCGATAGGATTGTCCCTGATGATCCCGAACCGGAAAAGCTTTGGCGCAAAGCCAACGAACTTCGCCACTCGGTCGTAGGATACGATAGGTTTCTTCAAAAACCTCTCCCTGGCGAATTTGGCGATCGAGGGCTTCGCTAATGCGACGGCGATCGCCGGGATAAACCGCCGCCAGCCAAAGACGCGGGTTCTCATACAGGTCTTGGTAAGGACGCTCAAAAATCTCTTGGTAGGTGGGAGAGATATAGAGCATCGCGCCCTCGCGGGAGAGAATAAAAAAGATTTGTCGGATGTTTTCTGCCAATTGGCGGAATTTTTCTTCGCTCTCTTGTAGGGCATCTTGGGCGAGTTTTTCGCTAGTGATATCGTTGAGGGTTCCCAGATAGCCCATGAGGTTATCGTTGGGATCGTATAGGGCCACGAGCTGGCCCGAAATCCAAGAGAGACGTTGATCTCGGCGCAGGATTCGATATTGCAGACTCAGGTGCTGATGTTGGTTGACCGCTTGATCCCAGGCTTGAAAGACGCGATCGCGATCGCCCGGATGAATGGCCCTGAGCCAACCATAGTCGAGACAGTCCTCTCTCGACAGTCCGGTGGTCTGACACCAATGGGGATTGACATAACGACAGGCCCCCATGGGATCGGCCAGAAACAACCCCACAGGCGCCGATTCCACGAGGCGACTAAATTGATACTCTTGAGGGTGAATGGTCATATCGAGCAGAGGCATCTCGCTGACCGGGCGCAAAATCGCCAACCAAGACCCCTTCCCAGTCCCGTGAGGACTCGCAGACCCCAGCCAAAGAGCGAACACCTCAACCAGTCGTTTGGGACCGTCATGAGACCCCGTCACGATGGTTCCTTGCCATTGTCCCTGATGGACAAGTTGCTGCTGAAAGCGATCGCTGTTAAAAGAAGAAGACCCGAAAAACTGACAACAAGCCTCTAAAGGCTGTCCGATGGCTTGCTCGGCTCCAATTTGATAGAGGGTTTCGGCTTGGGGACTCCAGTAGAGGAGATGGCCGCGATCATCGACAACAATGGCCGCTTCGTTGATTTGCTTGAGAATCTGCTGTTGCCATTGTCGGGTTTGTTCGAGGTATTCAATGGACTGGCTTTGCTGGGTGAGGAGTTGTTCTTGCTGTTCGAGGCGAGTTTGGTAATGTTGGTTTTCTTCAACGAGGCTTTGCTGGGTGAAGACTCGTTCGAGGGCTAGGGTGATATGCTCGCTGAGTTGGTCGAGCAGCTCGATTTCGGCGTCGGTCCAGATGCGGGGGCGATCGCACTGATGGGCCATCAGAAAGCCCCAAGGAGGCTCTCCGTTTGGCTTGAGGACGTTGAAGAGATAACTTTTAACTTGGAAATGGGCTAATAGATTCAGATAGCAGGGACTAAACCCCTGTTGGCTGACATCGTTGATGGCATGACTCTGGTGGCTGTAGCTGGGGGGATCAAAGCAGCGATCGTAAATCTGATGGTGCAGACTCACTCTCCAAGGGGGCAAGATCGCTTCGGCAATGACGGTTCCTGTCCCGTTGCCGGTCAATTGATAGAGAATGACGCGATCGCACTCTAGGAGAGATTGAACCTCGGTCACAACGGTTTCTAACAGTGAACTGAGGGAGTGATGACCGGCAAATTTGAGCAAAACCGAGGAGAGATGCCGATGGGTCAGTCGAGGGGGATCGGCTGCTTGAGTGAGCCTCGGGTTGCTGCGATCGCTCATGGTGATCCTATGGTGATCCTACAGTAATGCCTTGAGTTGCGCTTGGGCTTTGGATAAAGATTCTCTCCATTCTTGCTCAGGATCACTATCGGCGACAATACCGGCACCGACTTGACCCCAAATCTGTCCTTGATGACACAAAAGGGTGCGAATCAAGATATTGAGGTCAAGATAGCCCCGTTGGTCAAGATAACCACAAGAGCCGTAAAATAAACTACGCCGCACGGGTTCGAGTTCTTCGATAATTTCCATACAGCGTACTTTCGGACAGCCGGTAATGGTTCCGCCGGGAAAGACGGCGGCGATCGCATCAATGGGGTCAACGTTGGCCGCAAGCTGACCGATGACGTTACTCACTAGGTGCATGACATGGCTATAGCGTTCGACGACGAGCAGTTCGTTGACTTGCACCGAACCCCAGTCACAGACTCGCCCTAGGTCGTTGCGTTCTAGGTCAACCAGCATGATATGTTCGGCGTTTTCTTTGCGGTTATCGAGCAGTTCGGCTTCGAGTTGGCGATCGCGATCGGGGGTTTCGCCTCGGGGCCGGGTTCCGGCGATGGGACGAGTTTGGGCGATTCCCTCCCGTAGCTGTAACAGTCGTTCTGGGGAGCAACTGACGACCTGTCCCCAAGGAGTTTGCCAATAGCTGGCGAAGGGGGAGGGGTTAATCTCTTGCAGGCGGCGGTAAATCTGCCAGGGATGGCGGTTGAGGTGGGTGCTAAAGCGTAGGGAGAGGTTGGTTTGAAAGATATCCCCGGCCCGGATATAGGCTTTGGCCTGACGCACCATGGCTTCGTAGTCGGCTTGTGAGGAGAGAAACTCAATCTCGGGAGGGGTGTTGAGGGGGCTAGGCGGCTCAGGAGAGGGCTGCCATTGGCTCCAGGTCTGTTCGAGGCGATCGAGCTGTTGGGGGCTGCTGGCGGCGAACCAGAGGGTCTTCTGGTGATGGTCGAGGACGGCGAACTGTTCGGGTTCGTACCAGAAGGCGATGGGGAAGGGGAGGCGATCGCGATTGTGATCGGGGAGTTGTTCAATTTCCCAGCCGAGATCATAGCCGAGCCAACCGAGACAACCTCCGGTAAAGGGAAGTTGGGCAATGTCTGGGGGGAGGGTTGGGCTTGGGCTTGCTAAATTGGCTGCTAACGTGCGCCGCAAAAACGGTAGAATTTCACCGAGTCCCGGCGTCCAATGCTGGGAAATGCCCCCCTTTTGCCGAGGACGACCGGCACAGATGGAATAGCCTGTTAAATTGGGGGTTTCTGAGGTTGAGGGACTTTCGAGAAGGACGGCGATGGGATCGTTGAGGAATAAGGCGGCAAAGACGTGAGATGCTGTATGGGATTCCAGGGGATGCGATCGCCAAAACCAGGGCTGTTGGGCGTTCATAGGCGCGGTGTTACAGGGCGAATCAAGACAGGTAAGCGGTTAAGAGTTTAAGAGTTGAGGATGTTTAGTTATCTTAAGGGTTTGTTGGTCGGTGTTCAGATGGCGGTTCCTCAGCGTCCTGTGTTGACGCTAGAGGTGAATGGTGTCGGCTATGAGGTACAGGTTACGCCACGGTTGGCGCGGGAACTCCCCGGAACTCAGCAGGAGGTCCAGGTGTTTGTCGATTTACAACTGCGTGATGACCGTGTGTTACTGTTTGGCTTTGCGACGGCCCCGGAACGGGAGCTATTTCGTCAGTTAATTCGGGCCAGTGGTGTCGGAGCTCAGTTAGCCATGGCCTTGTTGAGTACCTTAGCCTTAGAGGATTTGGTGCAGGCGATCGTCTCGGGGAATCATAAGATTCTCTCGCAAACTCCCGGCGTTGGAAAGAAGACCGCTGAGCGCATTTCCCTGGAATTACGAGAAACCCTCAGCCAATGGCGAGAACAGGCCAATTTAGAGGTGGTCGCTACGGCTGGGTTGGGGGGTAATCTACTCGAAGATGTGGAGATGACCTTATTGGCGTTGGGGTATACTCCTCAGGAAGTGGTTTCGGCGTTGAATGCGGTGTCGAGTGATCTACAGTTTGGCGATCGTGAGAATGCGGAAGCTTGGATTAAGGAAGCCATTTCTTGGCTCTCGCGGGAGGTGGCTGACTAGAGATTCAG
>SIHH01000023.1:21725-25157 GCA_004299065.1 Phormidium sp. SL48-SHIP
CCCGGAACGCTGCTAAATCGAGCCGTCAAGATCTCGAACACCGCCTCACGACTGCGACGTAAGGCTCCCTCTTCTCGTCCTTGTTCCTGTGCAAAACGCTCTAGGGGAGTGATGTAAGGCATTTTCTGGTCCTCCTCGTAATTGGCAATTTCGGTATTGAATGAGCGTTCGAGTTCTTCGGGGAGATTCATGACGACCCTTTAATCCATCATAAAATCTCGTAAATCTTCAATGGTAATCTGAAGGTCTTGAGCAAACTCAGGAACAGGCAACCTCTCAGTTGGATTAGCAAAAAACTGGGGCTGCTGTCCCGATTGATAACTGAGAACAGTTAAACTATCTGGGTCAATAATCCAGCCCAACTCTGTGCCAGAATCTAAACAGTGCAAAATCTTCCCAGTCAGAATATTTTGCTGTTGCTTGGGAGATATAATTTCAATCATCCAAGGGGGAGGAAAGAGAATTCCGTTGGTGACTGAACCGGTTTCATCACGGGGAATTTTATCCCAAGTAATGACGACAATATCTGGGACAATTGAGCGTCCTGAAAAGGTGACCCGGAGTTCTGGGAAGGCTCGGGCAATTTTGGCTTTCCGCAAGCTGGAATTAATACAAGCGGTTAAATCACCTTGAATACTACTATGCTTACATTGTGGCATGGGCTTCTGAATAATTTGTCCCTCGATATATTCACTCGCTGGCTTGGTTTCGGGTTGAGCGAGGAAGGCTTCGAGGGTGATGGCTTGAACTGGAGTTTGAACCATGGGGCTGAGTCTCCTGCGTGATAACTCCCCTTTTACTATAACTTTGACCAACTTGGACAGCCAGGGTGATGTGCGAATGGGCGATCGGTATTAAGATCAAAGCCAAGCTGCTCCTCATCCTGAAACGCCTGTGATTGTTGCTCAACCGATCGCCCCCTATCATCTAACCCCCACGCCACCCCCCTATGTGGAAGTTCTCGTGGACTGTCCAGGGTCTCAAAAACTCTTTACCTACGCCATTCCTGAGCAATTAGAGGTGGAACCGGGGGATATTCTCTCGGTTCCCTTTGGTTCGCAACAGGTGGGGGCGATCGCCATCGGATTTCGTAGCACACCCCCCCCAGAGATTGACCGCGATCGCATCAAAGCCGTTGACGATATCATCACCCGAGGCTTCTTTCCCCCTCACTATTGGCAACTTCTCGAACAGGTGGCAGACTACTATTACACGCCCCTGATGCAAGTGATTCGCGTCGCCCTTCCCCCCGGACTTCTACAGCGATCGCAACGCCGGATTCGCCTCAACCCCGAGGCGATTCCCCCTGGGGCGGAACAGTTCCTTTCTCCTATCGCCCGACGGGTTCTCGATCTCCTGCAAAATGGAAAATCAGACCACTATAGCGCCACCTATGTACAGCAAAAAATTCCTGGAGCCAGTCGAGGAATTCGGGATTTAGTCCAACGAAATTACGCCCAAAGTTACCTAGAAACCCCCCGCCCTGCTCAACCCAAACTCAAACAGGCGGTGATTCTTATCGATGTTTCTCCAATTGTCTATACGGAACTCACCAAACGTCAAAAAGAGGTGCTGATTATCCTACAACGTCATGGAGGAGAACTCTGGCTAACGGATTTATTACAAATTGCGCGTACCACTCGCGCCACAATTAGCAATCTGGAACGTTGCGAGTGTCTCGTAGTAGAAGGGCGAGAAGTGTTGCGCCGAGAGAGAGGAGTGAGCGTCGCGGCTGATACGGATAAAGAGCTTACGCCAGCACAATCTCAGGCGTTGCAGCAGATTTTGCAACAGTCTAACTACTGTGAAATGTTGTTGCATGGGGTGACCGGTTCCGGGAAAACTGAAGTCTATTTGCAGGCGATCGCGCCCATTTTAGCCCAACAACAATCCGTCCTAATTCTCGTTCCTGAAATTGGCCTAACCCCCCAACTGACTGATCGCTTCCGCGCCCGTTTCGGCGATCGCGTCTCCGTCTATCACAGCGCCCTATCCGATGGTGAACGTTTCGATACCTGGCGACAGATGCTCGCAGGAGAGCCGCAAGTGGTCATCGGAACCCGATCCGCCATTTTCTCCCCTCTACCCCGTCTGGGGCTAATTGTGCTGGACGAGGAACATGATAGTAGTTTCAAACAAGACCGTCCCGCCCCCACCTATCATGGGCGAACCGTGGCGAAATGGCGGGCTGAATTAGAAGATTGCCCCTTAATTTTAGGCTCAGCAACCCCATCCTTAGCCACCTGGTTAGATTGCCGCCAAAATCACCCACAACGGCACTATCTTTCTCTCCCCGAGCGAGTCCAATCTCGCCCCATGCCTCCCATTGAAATTATCGACCTCCGGGGAGAACTCAAACGAGGCAATCGCTCCATTTTTAGCCTAGCCTTGCAACAGGCTCTCAGAGACCTCAGTGAAACCGGAAAACAGGGAATTTTATTTATCCATCGCCGTGGCCATAGTAGCTTTGTTTCCTGTCGCAGTTGTGGCTATGTCATCGAGTGTCCCCATTGTGATGTCTCGTTGTCCTATCACCATACCCATGAAGGGGCAAATCAATTATTACGCTGTCACTATTGCGGTTACACCCGGCAACATCCCCGAAATTGTCCTGAATGTGGCTCCCCCTATCTCAAGTTTTTTGGCAGTGGAACGCAACGAGTGATGCAGGAACTGGCTCGTAATTTCCCTGATTTAAATGCCATTCGTTTTGACAGTGATACGACGCGAAATAAGGGCGCACATCGAGCCTTGTTAACTCGTTTTTCTCAGGGAGATGCTCAGTTATTAGTCGGGACGCAGATGTTAACCAAGGGGTTAGATTTGCCCTCAGTGTCTCTCGTGGGAATTGTCGCCGCTGATGGACTGTTGAACCTCTCGGATTATTGGGCCGGGGAACGAGCGTTTCAGACCTTAACCCAGGTGGCGGGCCGCGCCGGACGGGGGGACGACCCCGGACGGGTGATTCTGCAAACCTATACCCCGGAACATCCTGTGATTGAGGCGGTTCAGCGATACGATTATGGGGCCTTTGTTGAGGCGGAATTGGACCAGCGAGAGGCGTTGGATTATCCCCCTTATGGCCGCTTGCTGTTGTTGCGATTGAGTGGTCTGGATGGGGAGTTAGTCGAAGCCACGGCGATGCAGATGGGGGAGATGTTGCAGGAGGATGCGGCGAGTTGCGGTGGCTATGAGGTGCTTGGACCGGTTCCGGCGGCGGTGTTGCGGGTGTCGGACCGCTATCGTTGGCAGATTTTGTTGAAGTTCCCCAGTCAAGACCGGGTGGAGTTGCCGGGTCAGTTACAGCGGTTGCGAGAGGTCTGTCCGCCGAAGGTTCGCTTGGCGGTGGATGTGGACCCGTTGAATTTTGGTTGAGGTCTAGCCCAAACTCTGGCCGAAAGATGTTGGCCAAGGGGAAAAATCTGCTACTGT
>SIHH01000024.1 GCA_004299065.1 Phormidium sp. SL48-SHIP
TGCCTCTTGCCTCTTGCCTCTTGCCCCTTGCCTCTTGCCTTTTGCCTTCTCAACGCGATCGCCGACGTTTCGGAACCGCTGACACACGCGCCGTCGAATCTGACGTTGAACCGGAGGGGGCCTCATCGTCGAGACGGGGAATCGTGAAATGGAAGCGACTACCGCGATCTTTCCCCTCCGATTCCGCCCAAACCTGTCCTCCCCAGCGTTGAATCGCTTGACGACAGATGGCTAACCCTAAGCCAGTTCCCCCCGTCGTGCGTCGCAGCGCCCCTTCCTCCTGGTAGAAACGCTCAAAAATATCTTCAACTCGGGCCGGTTCAATCCCTCGTCCCGTGTCCGCCACCGTCACCTTAAGCAAACGATAGCCCATGGGGGTCGCCCGAACCGTAATCGATCCACCGCTGGGGGTAAACTTGCAGGCATTATCGAGCAGTTTCCCCAACACCTGCACCAACCATTCCCCATCAGCCTGAACCAACGGTAAATCCGGCGGAATATCCACCACCAACTCCGGCAACGACTCACCGCCGTAACGGGCCTTCACCCCGCTCATGGCTAAATCAATACATTCTTGTAACGAGAGGGGTTCTAAATTCCATTCCACCCGTCCACTCTCAAAACGAGAGAGGGTGAGAAAGTCTTGCACCAGTTCCCGCAGTCGTTCAGCATCGACTAACGCCGTGTTGAGCATGACTTTCTGTAACTCCGCTGGCATATCCGGTTCACTGGCCAGGCTTTCGAGGCAAATTTGAATGGTGGATAGGGGCGTTCGCAACTCATGGCCCGTAATGGCAATTAAATTGCTGCGCGTCCGTTCAAGGGCTTCGAGTTGCTGATTGAGATCTTCGAGGTGAGCGTAGGTTTCGGCTTGAATTAACCCCGTTCCCATCTGAATGGCAATGGTATTGACTAACGCCACTTCGTCATTGGACCAATGGTGGGCGCATCCCTGACAGTGGTGTAACTCCAAAATTCCCAGGAGTTTGCCCCGAGAGAGAATGGGCATCATCAACCAAGCGCCAATCTTCCAGCGTTGCACCTGTTGGGCTAACCAATCTCGGCCCGTTGGCCGTTCCAGAAGTGAGGCTAAACTCTCCATCCGGGTTTGCTGGGGGTTATCGGTATCTTCGAGGAACACCCCCGATTGTCGTTCGATGGCTTCTTGAAATAAGGGGTTGTCGAGTAAGTTCCAGGTTTCCCCCACCAGAGATTGGATTCCCGGAGCGGCGTATTCATGGACGATGGTGGCGGTGGCGTCGCTTTCTTTACAGCGATAGACCAAACAGCGACAGACATCTAAGGCCTCGCCTAACTCTCGCACCGCCACTTTGAGGATTTCTTGGGGGTCCAGGGATTGACGAATGGCGGTGGTAATGGAGTTGACTAAGCGCTCTTGTTCTTCCTGGGCGGCGATGGAGCGATAGGCTTTGATGAGTTTATATTGCCCGGCTTGTAGATAGGTAATGAGTCGCTCAGCAAAGGGGCCAGGGTTCATCCCTAGGGGTTCAACCGCCGGGGGAAGTTGGGGTTCAGGAGGACGGTCATCAATGCCATAGTCGCGACGAGCTTGAGCGACTTTGTCGGCCAGTTCGGGGCGATAGTGCAAAATCCGATTTAGGAGCTGTGCGGCGACAAAACGGCTTAGGTCATGGTCAAAACTCCAAATGCCCTCGAACCGTCGCGCTGTGTCAATTTCCAGGCTCGTTTGCCCCAGCCAGCGGGTTTCTCCTTCGGGCATATCTCGCTCTTGACAGACGAGACAGGTGCCATAGTTAGGACTAAGAACCACCAGGTTCCATTCTTGGCTGAGGGGTTCGTCGCTGTTGAAGGCGATGGTTTCATAATGGCCGGACTGGTTGGTGAAATCACTTTCTGGGGCCGCTAGAACATAGACCTGCTGGGTGGCTTGGGCGATGCGCTTGTATCGGCTCGCTTCCATGCGATAGAAGCGCTCTTTTTGGAAGGTGGCGATGACGAGGGGGGAGTTTTCTCCCGCCAAGACCTGATCTTCCATCGCGTGGGAGAGGGCAATGAGGGAAGATTTAAAGTATGTTTGCGATCGCAGGTGGGGCTGCGCCTGCAACAAATCCTCCAAAACGGACGTTTTGACATTCATGGATGATTGAACCGTTTGGCGTGTAGCATCCGCTTGTCGTTATCAGTGAGGGAACAGCGAACAGTAAACAGGAACTCGTAAGGAATCAATTAGGGTGTCACGAGAGTTTCTCTGGGGTGAGCTTCATCCTTGTATTGCCTTAAGGTCAACACAGGGTTATTTGTGAAAGACATAACCTGAGTAGGTTTCCATGGCAGACGGGTTAGGGTCGGCGCTGACGGTATGATCTAGCTTAGCTGAAACCGTCGCCCTCAAGGGAGTTGATCACGCGGCTAAGCTTGCTAAACTCTCACAGAGGCGATCGAGATGCTCTCGCTCATGGGTCGCCATGAGGGTAATGCGTAGCCGACTGGTGGGGACGGTGGGAGGACGCACGGCGGATAGGAAGACTCCGGCCTCTCGTAAACTCGCCCCCAGATTCACGGCTTGGGCGGCGTCCGCGAGTTGGATGCAGAGGATGGGGGAGTTTGAGGGCAAAAGTGGCCCGATTTTTGCTTGACTTTTTTGGGAAAGTATGCTACTAAGCCGCTGCTTTAGATAGGTCTGATGGGTCCAGAGTTGTTGCCGTCGCTGTGGTTCCGCCTCAACGATCGCGATCGCCGCCTTGGCCGCTGCGGTATCGGCTGGGGAGAGTCCGGTGGTATAAATCCAGGTGGGGGCGCGATTACGGAGATAGTCAATCACTGAGGCGGAGGCGGCCACATACCCCCCTAAACTGCCGAGGGCTTTACTGAGGGTTCCCATCTGAATCAGGGGGCGATCGCCACAGTCAAAGTGATCCACCGTTCCCGCACCTCGACTCCCCAGAACCCCAGTTCCATGAGCATCATCGACTAACAGCATCGCCTCGTACTCTTCGGCTAACTCCAGCAGTTGCGGCAGGGGACAGAGATCCCCATCCATACTAAACACCCCATCGGTGACAATCAGGGCGCGACGAACCTGCGATCGCTGTTGTTGTAACTGTTGCCGCAGGGCCACCATATCCCCGTGGGGATACTCCTGCACCATGGCCCCAGAGAGACGACTGCCTTGGCGTAAACTCGAGTGATTATAGGCATCGGCAAAAATCCCATCCCGAGGACCGACTAGGGCGGAAATCGTGCCTAAATTCGCCAAATACCCAGAACTAAAGACGATCGCATCCTCAGTTTGTTTAAGCCGGGCGATGGCCATTTCTAAGTCTCGGTGCAGGGGACGATGGCCACTCAACAGCCGCGATCCCGTACTCCCGCTTCCAGACTCCCGCGTCGCCGCCACCGCTGCCTCAATTAGCCGTTCATCGCCGGCTAAGCCTAAATAGTCGTTGCTGGCAAAATTCAGGACTGGGGTTCCTTGGAGGCTGACCTGCGCACCACTGCGGCCGGCGAGGGGTTGTACCTGCCGATACCAATTGGCCTTGTGAATCGTGGCCAGCGATCGCTCGATCCAAGAATAGGAACTCATGACATGGCTAATGTTGACTCGTTAATCGTGAATCATCGGGTCTGGGTTCAGGTCTGGGAAACGGGCCATCCAGTGGCTGAGGGTTTCGGCGGCGGTTAACCCTCCGAGTCCATAACAAGCTCGTTTACGCCAGGGAAGAACCGGGAAATGACCCCTAGGTGCTTGACGATGGAAACTTAGATCGTCGTAATAGAGCCAGGTTCGGCCAGAACGCCAGTGGACGCGATCGCAAAATTGAGCGTAGTCGGCGCCGCTGGCCCACCAAATCTCCGCTTGTGCCGACCAGCCGAAATGTCCCTCACTATAGGCGTACCATAGCTCATCGAGGGTTTGTAACTCCCCCTGAGGAAAGGCCGCAATCTCATCGCCATCGAGCCAACCCTGTTCATCCATCTCAGCAACCTCTAAAATCCGTTGCCATGTCCAATCGTCAGCTTCGCGCCAATCCTGTTGAGCGAGATGGAAAGCTAGGGGAACATAGGGATGATCCAGCTCAGAGATGGTTCGAGATTCCTCGAGCGGCTCGTCTGGGTTGGACGGAGACTGTTCTAACTGAGCCAGTCGCTGTTCGATCGCCTCAAAACGTTGATTGAGGGCTAGTTCTCGCTGTACTTGTTGCCAGAGCGATCGCCCCCAATGCAGATGACTCGGCTGTTGGGCGATCGCCAATCGCGACTCAGGGGTGACATCCCAGCCACAACTGGGACAGGTGAGCCAATCGGCGGGACAATCAGTTCCACAAATCGGACAGGGAAGCATCACCATCAGCCCCCAGTCTTAAAACTCATACTTAAAACTCATCATCTTCAAAACTATCGAGGCCTGAGGTATCGCGATCCTGTTTAGAGCCGAGAAGATCCAGGCGATCGACCCGAATCATGGGCGAGGAGCGATCAGCTCCAGTTTTGCTATCCTGCCAATGATCAATTTTCAACGATCCCTTGACCCCGATGAGGCTACCCTTGCGGACATAATTGGCCGCCACCTCGGCTCGCTTATCCCACAATTCTAAATTGAACCAATCCGGCTTGTCTGTTTTGTTGGTGGGGCGATTCACCGCCAGGGACAAACGACACTTCACCGCCCCTGACTCAAAATACTTGACATCAGGGTCAGACCCGACTCGACCCACCAGAGTGACTACATTGAGTGTCATGGAGAATTTATGTTGAATGATACGTCAACCTAATCTTAACCCTGATCGGATGTCCTAGAACGAGGAATTTCATCCCGACAAAAAACCAAAAGCGCGTATGATGAGGCGTAGCATTATTTAGCTAGAGGCACTAGACGGAACCGGCGACCATGGTATAGAATCCACCTCGGTCATTGTACAAGTTTCCTTATTATCTCTGCTAGCACAAGCGTATTCTAAACTGGGAGGGCACAGGCGCGCGTGGCAAATTTAAGTCGCTTCTCACTCTCTAGAGACATGGGTATCGACCTCGGGACTGCAAATACCCTGGTCTATGTCTCTGGAAAAGGCATCGTCCTACAAGAACCATCGGTGGTTGCCATCGATCAAGACGATAAACTTCCCCTAGCCGTGGGGGAAGAAGCCAAGCAAATGCTCGGACGAACGCCGGGAAACGTCGTCGCACTACGCCCCTTGCGGGATGGTGTGATTGCCGATTTCGACACCGCCGAGTTGATGCTCAAACATTTTATCCGGCAAGTCCACGGTGGCCGTACCGGACTCGTCGGACCCCGTATCGTCATTGGGATTCCCAGTGGCGTCACCGGCGTGGAACGCCGTGCGGTGATGGATGCCGCCATCCAAGCCGGGGCGCGAGATGTGCGTCTAATTGACGAACCGATCGCCGCCGCGATCGGGGCCGGACTTCCCGTTGCTGAACCGACGGGGAACATGATTGTGGACATCGGCGGTGGAACCACCGAGGTGGCTGTCCTGAGTTTACAGGGCATTGTTCTAAGTGAATCGGTCCGGGTTGCTGGCGATGAGCTGAGTGACTCCATCACCCAATACATGAAAAAAGTCCATAACTTGGTGATTGGGGAACGGACCGCCGAAGAAATTAAAATTCAGGTGGCCTCCGCCTATCCCACCCAAGAAGACGACATCATCATGGATGTCCGAGGCTTGCACCTGTTGTCTGGGTTGCCTCGTACCGTCACCATCAAGGGACCTGAAATTCGCGAGAGTATGTCAGAACCCCTATCGGTGATTATCGAAGCCGTTAAGCGCACCCTCGAGCGCACTCCTCCTGAACTGGCGGCTGACATTATTGATCGCGGTATCATGTTGGCCGGTGGCGGTGCCTTACTCCGAGGACTCGATACCCTAATCAGCCATGAAACCGGGATTGTCACCCATGTGGCGGCCGATCCCCTCAGTTGTGTGGTCTTAGGAACCGGGCGAGTGTTGGAGAACTTCAAACAGCTCGAACGGGTGTTCCGAGGTCAGTCTCGGTCTCTCTAGGCTCAATCGAGGCTCAATCGAGGCTCAATCGAGGCTCACTCACCCTAAAACGGATAGCACAGGAGAAAGTTATTGTACGTCTTGCGTCGTTACTGGCAACGCTATCGAACCCTGGGGCTGTTGGCAACATTAGCCATCGGCTCCGCTTGGGTATTTCGTCAGACGGACGGGGCGATCGTGTTTGAAGTTTATCAGCGCCTATCCGCCCCCTTTGAGGCGGATTCAGGGCGCGAACAACAGCTCGTCAACGCCCGAGTGCTGGAACTTCAACAACGATTGCTTGAAGTCAATCAGGAGAATCTTCAGTTACGGGAACTGTTAGACTACGAGCCACAAACCTCGCAAGAGCCAACCTTTGCCCCGGTGATTGGCCGCAGTGCCGATCGCTGGTGGCAACAAATTCTTCTCGGTCGCGGCCGCAACAGCGGTCTGGCGATCGATGATATTGTCATGGCCCCCGGTGGTATTGTGGGGCGAGTGGTGAGTATTACCGATGAAACCAGCCGAGTCTTGCTCATCAGTGATGCCAGTAGTTCCCTCGGGGTCACCGTCGGTCGTTCTCGGGAAATGGGCCTATTGCGGGGCAAAGGCTCGAACCGGG
Organism: Phormidium sp. SL48-SHIP; assembly: GCA_004299065.1. Taxonomy (GTDB): domain Bacteria; phylum Cyanobacteriota; class Cyanobacteriia; order Cyanobacteriales; family Geitlerinemataceae; genus Sodalinema. Next base: position 6,607 of record SIHH01000024.1, read on the forward strand.
CGATCGTGGAGTTTTTCGAGAAACTCCCCGATGTGAAAGAGGGCGACGCGATTCTCTCATCCCGCTATAGTCAACGATTTACCTCGGGTCTGCCAATCGGAACTGTAGTAGCGGTCAATTTGAATGCTAGCCCGGCCCCTCAAGCGGAAATCGAAATCTCAGCCCCCCTCAGTTCTCTCGAATGGGTGATGGTCTATCCTAAGCCCTCTGTGCCACTCCCGAGTGAGTCTGCCGAGCCGATTGATCCCCTCGGAGAGACCCTTCAACTCGATTAACGATTTTCCTGCCCCTATGCAGCCAGACCTACGCCCGGTTCGTGCCACGGGATTAACCCAGCCCCCTCCAGTGGGTTGGCAAGCGATCCGACAGCGGTTGCTGTCTTGGACGCTCACGGTTCTGTCAGTTCTTCCTTGTTTACTCTTGCTTCCAGCGCGTTTTCCGGGTATGGAACTGCTGGGGATTGCCCCCAATTGGTTATTGGTTTGGGTGGTGGCCTGGAGTATTAAACGCTCGGTGTGGGAAGGTGCAGTGGCCGGCGTCACCCTCGGACTCCTGCAAGATGGGATGAGTGCAGCAGTTCCCACCCATGCCATTAGTTTGGGGGTTGTGGGAATGCTCACGGCCCGTTTACAGCGGGAACGGGTGGTTCAGGATGATATCATCTCCGTTTTATTGCTCGTCTTCGCGATGACGGTAGTAGGCGAGACGGTTCGCGCTCTTCAGTTTAGTCTCTATGCTTGGCGTTTACCGGCATCGGCGGTATTTTGGAATTTTGAGGAGATTTGGCGCTATTACCAACAGGTGGCTCTCGGCTCTGCCGTGTTGAATAGTTTATGGTCGCCGGTGATTTACTATCCGCTGAATTTGCTCTGGGAACATCGCTTTAGGTAGGTAACAGATAACCGGCAACCGGCAACCGGCAACCGGCTAGGGGCGTACCTTTGTGGTTGCCCTGTGATGGTTCGGTCGCCCTGTGATGGTTCCGTTGTGGTGGTTTGTTGGTATAGCAATCGAAGATTGTCTTAAGACACTCGGAATTGAGGGAGAATCCTCCACCTGTCGCCTGTTGCCTCTTGCCTTCTCTTCCCCCATTTTTTGTCCGATTTAGACTATTTTTGGCTAGATAACTTGGCATCAATGCGATCGCCGACGGTGTGCTTGGGCCAGAAATTAGGGACAATGGGGGAGGAGAACGCTTACCCGGCAACTGTCATGCTCAAATATGCTTATTTCCCTGGCTGTGTAGCCCAGGGGGCCTGTCGTGAATTGTATGATTCGACGGCGGCGTTAACGCAAGCTCTCGACATTGAACTGATTGAACTGAAACGGGCGGCCTGTTGCGGTTCGGGAACCTTCAAGGAAGAATCGGCTCTCCTCGAAGATACGGTGAATGCTCGCAACATTGCTCTGGCCGAAGAACTGAACTTACCGCTGCTGACTCATTGCAGCACCTGTCAGGGAGTCATCGGGCGGGTGGATGAACGGCTTAAAGCGGCTCAGAGCGATCGCCCCGAGTATGTCGAGCAAATCAATGATCTCCTCAGTAACGACCACTGTTCCCCCTACCGGGGCGCAACCGAGGTCAAACATCTACTGTGGGCCTTGGTGGGGGACTATGGCCTAGAGGAACTGCAAAAGCGGGTCACGCGCAAACTCAGTGGTCTCAAATGTGCAGCCTTCTACGGCTGCTATATCCTCCGCGCCCAAAGTCATCTGCCCTATGATGACCCTCATAACCCCCAGTCGATGGAAAACGTCTTTCGCACCGTGGGCGCGACCCCGATTGAGTATGGTGGACGGACCCAATGCTGTGGCTGGCCCCTGTCGAGTTACGCCACGGAACAGTCCTTTCAGATGGCCGGAACTCATCTGCAAGCAGCACTTGACGCGGGGGCAGATTGTATGGTAACGCCTTGCCCCCTCTGTCATCTGAATCTTGACTCCCGGCAACCGGATGTCGAAACCGTCATGGGCCGGAAACTTGGCTTACCGGTCTTGCATTTACCCCAACTGGTGGCTCTGGCCCTGGGTCTTGATCCCAAGGTCTTAGGCCTCGATCGCCACATGGTGTCCACAAGCCCAGTTTTAGCAAAATTGGGGCTTTAATTCCCGCAAGAGCTGATGAGTCAAGGGCTGTAACCCTTTTGGCCTGGACTTCCGAAATGTCAACTTTGTTAAAGTTTTGCTGCATTTTGTCATCGTAGTCCAAGTGACACGATAGACTAGCCCATAATCCAAAGGTCGCTGATTGACAGAATTTTCAATTTTGCCAATCCGACAATAATCAAAAACCAGTCGCAGAGCATTCGTTTGGAGTAATCTTCAATGTCTCATTCGGTAAAAATCTATGACACCTGCATCGGATGCACTCAATGCGTCCGTGCTTGTCCCTTAGACGTGTTGGAAATGGTGCCTTGGGATGGCTGTAAAGCTGGCCAAATTGCCACCTCTCCCCGTACAGAAGACTGCATCGGCTGCAAACGTTGCGAAACGGCTTGCCCGACCGACTTCTTGAGCGTCCGAGTCTATCTTGGTGCGGAAACCACCCGCAGCATGGGTCTGGCTTACTAATTCACGGACTTGGGACCATCTGTTGTCCCGTTCGTCTCCAAGGGGGTGCGATCGCACCCCCTTTTTTGCTGCCATACCCCCAGGGTCAGATCCCAGGTCAGATCCCAGGTCAGATCCCAGGTCTTACCTAGACGATCCGGACAGAGCAGCCCTCAACCTGTCAAAAGGCCTCAAGTTTTGCTAAGTTCATAAGCCAGGTGTGGTTTGTCAACGGGTTCGTCAGGAGTGAACAACTAATGTGTGGAATTGTCGGCTATATCGGAATGCAGCCCGCCAGCGAGATTTTACTGGCCGGCCTCGAAAAACTTGAATATCGCGGGTATGACTCAGCGGGAATCGCAACGGTGAACGACACAACCATTCACTGTGTGCGGGCCAAAGGCAAACTCCACAACCTGCGTAGCAAACTTCAGGGAAACGACAACCCAGCCCAAATCGGCATTGGTCATACCCGTTGGGCCACCCACGGGAAACCCGAAGAATACAACGCCCATCCTCACATGGATGTCTCGGGCCGGATTGCCGTGGTCCAAAATGGCATTATTGAAAATTACCGGGAACTGCGGGCGGACTTACAAGCCAAAGGCCATCTGTTTAAATCCGACACCGATACGGAAGTCATCCCCCATCTGATTGCAGAATGCCTTAACGTTCCGAGTTCTGCGGCCCCGGCGACGGTGACCTCGTCAATCTTTCTCGAAGCGGTCCGTCAAGCCGTCAACAGCCTAGAAGGCGCCTTTGCCATCGCCGTTATTCATGCCGACTACCCCGATGAACTCATCGTGGCCCGCCAACAGGCTCCCCTCTCCATTGGCTTTGGCCAAGGGGAATTTTTCTGCGCCTCGGATACCCCCGCCCTGATTCCCCATACTCGGGCGGTGTTGACCTTAGACAATGGGGAAATGGGCAAACTGACCCCTCTGGGGGTTGAACTGTATAACTTCGAGGGCGATCGCCTCAAGAGAAGCCCCCGCACCCTCACCTGGAACCCCATCGTGGTCGAGAAACAGGGGTTCAAGCATTTCATGCTCAAGGAAATCTACGAGCAGCCGGGGGTGGTGCGCGTCTGTCTCGAAGCCTATACCGATAGCACCTGGGAAGCCGGCCAACCCAACCCACCCGTCAACTTAAATCTCAACCCCAGTCTCTACGAGGGCCTGGATCACATCCAAATTCTCGCCTGTGGTACCAGTTGGCACGCGGGCCTGGTGGGGAAATATCTCCTCGAACAGTTGGCGGGGATTCCGACTATGGTTCAATATGCCTCGGAGTTTCGCTATGCACCCGCGCCGTTGATGGCCAATACTCTCGTGATTGGCGTTACGCAATCGGGGGAAACGGCGGATACGTTGGCGGCGTTGGCCATGGAACAGGAACGACGACAGAATTTAGAGGCCAAATTCAGTCCCCGTCTGCTGGGGATTACCAATCGCCCGGAATCCTCTCTGGGAAATTTGGTGGAGAACATCATTGATACCCATGCGGGCATTGAAATTGGCGTTGCGGCGACAAAAACCTTTGTGGCTCAGGTGATGGCGTTTTATGCCCTGGCCATCGATTTAAGCTACCGTCGCGGGACGCTCTCGGAATCGCGCATTGAGGAGATTCTCACGGGGTTGCGACAACTTCCTGGGGAAATTGAGTCGGTGCTGGAAAGTCAGGAACGCTATATCGAAGAGTTGGCTCATGAGTTTGGGGAAACGCAAGATTTTATCTTCCTTGGCCGAGGCATTAATTTCCCGATCGCCCTCGAAGGTGCGTTGAAACTCAAGGAAATCAGCTATATCCACGCCGAAGGCTATCCGGCGGGGGAGATGAAACATGGCCCGATTGCGCTGTTGGATGCCAAGGTGCCGGTGGTGGCGATCGCCATGCCGGGATCGGTGTATGACAAGGTGTTATCGAATGCTCAAGAGGCCAAGGCTCGGGATGCGCGTCTGATTGGGGTGACTCCCATGGACGATAAGGAAGCTGAAGAAACCTTTGATAATCTGTTGCCGGTTCCGGTGGTTGAGGAACTGCTCTCGCCAATTTTGGCGGTGATTCCGCTGCAATTGTTGGCGTATCACATTGCGGCTCGTCGCGGCTTGGATGTGGATCAACCCCGCAATTTGGCGAAGTCTGTCACGGTGGAGTAGAGGAAATATCTTAACCCCGATCCCTTAATCGCTGGCTTGAACTTGTTGCCCCAGGCGCGGTTCGGTCCCCGAGAGAAGGCGATCGATGTTGGCTCGGTGGCGGATGAGGACGTAGGCGGTGGCGGCGATCGCAAACAGACAAAAGGGAAGGGGTTGATCGGTGCCGATCATCAAAACGGAGATGGCGATCGCCGAAAGCATCGAACTCAGCGACACGATGCGCGAGAGGGTAATAATGGTCACAAAGATGCCCAAGGTCGCTAGGCCAACGGGCCAGGAGAGGGCCAGCAAGACCCCTAAACTTGAGGCAACGGCTTTGCCCCCATTCGCTAGCTTGGCATCCCGTCCAGGACCCATCATCAGCCAGAGGGAGTTGGAATGGCCGAACAGTGCGGCGAGTCCGGCCAGGGTCATCATCCAGGGTTTCCAGATGTCGAGGTCGATTCCTGGTGGTACAAGTTGATACAAATCCCCGAGGTAATAGGCGATTCGCACGAGGCTAATGGCGGCGATCGCCTTGCAGACATCAGCACATAAGACAAATAGCCCCGCGCCTTTACCGACGACGCGCAACACATTTGTGGCCCCGGTTGAGCCGGAGCCATAGTGACGAATATCGATGTTTTTAAGATGATAGGTGACCCAATATCCCGTGGGGATTGAGCCAAACAGATATGCTGCAATGAGCAGCAAGGTATTGAATCCCACCTCAACAGCCATAGGTGACAGTCCGCGCTTGATGTCTGAGCCAGTGTCTTTGGTATCTATGGTATCAGAAACGGGGATCAGCGACGGGACCTGAAGGGGGAATTTTAGGGGGAGTCGTGGTCGGCGATAACGGTCTTGATCTGCTGCACGAAGCCGACATGATCGAGAATCGGTTTGGCGATGTAGCCGTCGGCGCCACTGGCTTTGAGGAAGGCTTCGCGATCGCCCACCATGGCGTTGGCGGTGACGAGAATGACGGGGAGTTTGGCGGTTTCGGGATCGGCTTTCAGCAGTTGAGTGATGCGGATTCCATCGACGGACTCTCCTTGGTAATGGCTATTTTTGAGCGAAACATCCATCAAAACCACGGCAACTTGTCCGGAACGGACGATTTGGAGAACTTCTTCGACATTTTCACTGTGGATTGAGTCGAGTCCTCCTCGTCGCTTGAGAACTTTCTGAAACACCATCCAATTGATGGGATCGTCTTCTACGACCAAAATAGTTGTCATGGCGTTGTCCTTATATAGAGATATGCCCCTGTTCTCTCAGGTATTCTTGAGGGTTGAGAGGGAATCCGGATGGCTCAAGCTTGAGAATTGTTGCTCGGTTAGGTTGGTTCGCTTGTGAGTCAGATGGCGCTCAATTGACTCTGAGGGGCGATCGCAATTACGGCTTGGGTGTGATGAATATCACAGCCAGACTCGATGGCGATCGCCAAGCTTATAGGAAAAATAAGCCACATTTTAACTGTAGCCGTCTATACAGATCTATGTTGACTCCAATCACGCCATCAGCCACAACACTCAGCGAGTTGGCGGCTCAGGTTTGGAATTCTGGCAAAATTTCCAGCCAAGACCGTCAGTTTCTACGTTCACTGTTTACGGAGCATCTGCCCTCCGAAGAGGAAATTGCTGCGGTTGACCGCTTACTTCATGCCATTCGTCGAGGCTGGATTCAAATGCTAGAGTAAGATCCGCTCAACTCGAAACATTCACCTCGAGGACACCCAGATACACCCAGATACACCCAGATACACCCAGATACACCCAAATACAAATTAAGTTAAAACACGAGCGGTAGCTTTAGCCTGTTTCGCTTCGGCTCGTTTTTGTGCTGCTAACAGATAGCGTTTCCAGAAGACCCGAACGGTACTGGGGTTAATTCCCACCAATTGCGCGAGTAGCTCATGGGGAATACCGCGCATGTCTCGATAGGATAGCCATCGTGAGAGGTGGCGCAAAATCAAGAAGGCCCGTCGGAAGGATGAAGGGTCATTCAGAATGTCTTGAAGATCAGAAATACTCCCCATGCGTTTTTGCAGGGCCTGCGATCGCTCCTCCTGGCTGTTGGGCGCATAAAAACGCACCTTCCCCGCGACATGGATGCGGCTACAGTCAATGTCATAACAGCCCCCCACCAGCGCTCCAGGTGGAATCCAGTCACAGTAGAAGCCTTTTTGTAAAATCAGACCCCCTTTCGAGTCTTCGGTCAGCGCCAAAATCTGACCACTTTTAAGTAACGAAAGCGGCAGACTGACGGATAAAGCCCGTGTGGGTTGGTTATCGATTTGAGGAGAGTCCTGTGACATCCCAAGATACCTGGGTTGGAATAGATCTACCTCAGTTTTACCTGATCATGACAAAAATGGCTACAACACTCGGCTCTGTCAACCGTAAATCTACTCAATTTTTCATGTTTGGGGGTCTTTAGATCCCTCGAACAGAGTCAGAGGTGACCGTCAATCAAGACCTTCAGGAATCGTAGTGGTAATCATCGTCTGGTTCAACCGCTTTCTTAAAGATTTGGTGAAGCTGATGGCCGAGTCTTAGAAAACTTGTGCAGAAACAGGCTTTAGCTTAAACAGAGGTCTTCGACGACACGAATGCGGCCTCGGATCACAGCCCGTAACAAGCGGTCGACCGAACGCCGTTCCATATCATCGAGGCTGTCATCGAGGGTTGCGGCCAGAAGGCCATAGCGGTCCGCGAGCGTCAGCTGACCCTGTTCCGCCGCTGAGGCGAGCATCGCGGGAATCGCGCCAGGGAGGAGTTGCAGTGAGGGTAACATGGTAATTGGGGGAGGGTTGTCCTTAACTATCTCTAGTATTGACGAACTCTCTGGGTTTTGCGGTGACCAATCCCGCCTCTTGATGGCGATCGTAAACACCTCTGACGATGATATATCTTACATTAACTTGTGATATTAATCACAAGAATTTGAACCCTCTAGCAAAACGCGGTCAGTTTTCCTGTTCAATTAAGGCTTAATGAGGTAGCAAGAGATCCCGCTGCGACCCATCAATTCGTCCAGCATCATAGAGAGTCTGGGCAATTTCAGAGACAGTTAACACAGAATGAGCCTGATAGCCTTCCTGTTTGAGTCGTGTTTTGACTCCCTTTTCATGGTCAATTAATACGACAATATCGTTCACCTTTAAGCCCGCCGATTCAAGTTTTTCTGCTCCTTCAATGGCACTGGTTCCACTAATTAAAATATCATCCACCACGACAACGGTTTCACCGGAATTAAACTGCCCTTCAATCAAGCGACGGGTTCCGTGAGCCTTAACTTCCTTACGGGGGAAAATCATCGGGTGATGCAATCGTAAAGACAGTCCCGTTGCTGTGGGCAACGAACCATAAGGAATCCCGGCAATCCGGTCAAAAACGAGGTTATCGAGGATTTGGGCGTAGGCATTCAAGACCTGATGAAAGACTTGGGGATTGGAAATAATTTTGCGTAAATCGATGTAGTAGGCGAACTCAGCCCCTGAGGCTTGGACATAATCCCCAAAGAGGATGCACTGGAGGTCAAACAGTTGCAGGATCAAGTCCCGGTGGGGATGGGGGGGGCTAGAGGGGGGCGCTGTCCAAAGTTGGCAACTGGCGGCGGTTTGGTTGATATCTTCACGAACAGGGCTGATGCTGCGGTTCAACTGTTGCAGTCGCTCCCCGAGATTGGCCTCTCGCAGCCAGTCTTGAGGAACCGGCAATAATAAACCGTTGCCAGTGGTATCTAAACCCGCCCGTAGGAACTGCTCTAGGTGCTGAGCGTCTCCCCAAATGCTACGGGCGAACAGCAGCCGTTCTGGGGCGATCGCGCGCACTTGGGCCAGAGCGTCGGGGCGAGAGGTTCCCACTTCAAAGCCAAGCTGTTCTGGGGGCGCCCAGGTTCGCGCTTCCTGGACGAGATGTTGGTAAAAGGGCATTTGGCCAGGGGGATACTCTTGAATGACTCGGGCGGCGGGATTGGAGGTGCGACAGACGACGAAACTGGCTTTGTCGCCGTAGAGGAGAAACGGGGCGATCGCATCCTGGCCCGCCAGAGGCGAGAGGGTAACGGCATCAACGCCCCAGTCTTGGAAGATGGTTTTGGCTAAGCGGCTGGCAGTATTGAGATCGCTATGTTTGGCATCGAGGATAATGGGAAGATGAGGGGGAATCTCTTGTCGGACCTCCATCAATAGCTCGAATCCGGGAGCGCCGAGGGCCTGATAAAAGCCTAAACTTGGTTTATAGGCACAGACTTGGTCTGCTGTCTGTTGGATAATGGTTCGTAACCAGTCAGAGAGGGCCTCGATGGAGTCGGGTTGACGGGAGCGATCGCCTCCGGGCATCATCTCCGGGTTGGGATCGATGCCAACCACGAGGAGGCTGTTGTTTTGGGCAATAGCACTGTTGAGTTTGTCGAAAAATCCAGTCATAGTGGGTCAGAGTCGGTTGGCGTTGGCGGGAAAGGACAGGGACAGATGTTAACCACAAACGTGATTAGTTTGGGCGATCGCCTGCGGCAACAGTTAGAGGCGGCCATTGCCCCGAGGGATTGTCCGGCAACGATTCCCCTCAAGGGAACTCATGGCGGACTTCCGGTGGGGTATCGCTGTGCGATCGCCCTCAAACTCGATCCCCGTCAGGGATTGGCGATCGCCGAAGACTTAGCCGGCTCTTTGAATGCCTCAGATTATACGGTGTCGGTTACGCCGCCGGGGTTACTGGATATCTCCATTCGCGATCGGCTTCTGGCGGACTGGCTCCAAGTTTGGGCCGATGGGACGGTTCGCCAAGGAACCTCTCGCGGCGATCGCCCCGGGACCACAGAACCGGTTGAGATCCCCTTTGCGGTGCAATATGCTCACGCCCGCTGTCAATCCCTGTTACGGCTTGGGGAACGAGAAGGCTGGATTCACTTAGATCAAGCCGGTATCGTTGAACCCCGCCCTTTGCCCTGGTTAGAGGAATCGGGACGGTTGAGTCTCACCCATCCGGCTGAGGCCCGTCTGATTGCTCATTGTGTCACGGTTGCTGATGCGATCGCCTTAACCCCAAACCCCGATAGTCTTAAGTTACTGATGGGGCTTAGCGGCGCGTTTGAGGCATTTTATCGAGATTGTCCCCCCGCTGACCATTCTCTGCTTCGTTTGGGGCTGCTGTCGGTGACGGGGACATTGCTGTATTGGTTACTTGAAGTGGGATTAGGCGTCGAGGCGATCGCCCAAATGTGACAGAGTCTTGAAATTTTCGTAAAAAAGGGATGACAAATTTGAAATCGTCGGTTATAGTTACCAATGTGTGAGGAGCGAACCAGTAAGAGCACCGAGACGAAACACGGCCAGTCGTCGGTGCTCTTTCTGATCTCAGAATTTCTATCAAGTCCACCGGCTTGTCGTTTATTCCCCGAACTGTTCGAGCCATTGCTCTGTCTCTTCAAGCATCTCTGGGGAAACGTTTTCCTGTTCTGCCAGCCATTCCATCGCCTCGAGCGATCCGTCATCGAGCCATCGTATCACCACACCCCAGAACATCGCCTCTTCATTCGTGGGGTTGATGCGGACTGTTGCATCAATACGTCGCCAAAGCCGCTGGGTATTGGATGAAAGCATCGACATCACCTCAGAACGTTCATCATCGTTGAGGTTCGTTAACAGGGTTTTGGACTCGGCCCAGCGGCCATCTAATAACGCCGTCAGCAAGGTTTGACTGGGGCTGGCCCAAGCGGCGTTCGCCTGAGCTGAGAGGATTTCGGCGTGAAAGGCAATTGTATCGAGTTGAGCTTGAGCGTTTTGCGTCCATTGGCTACCCTGTCCCCGTTTGAGGGAGCGTAGGATCGACTCCGCCTCAGACCAAAGGCCGTTGCGAGCCAACAGTAGGGCATTTTGATAGGTGCGACTGTCTAGGGCCGGCTCACTCAACGAGAGCGGTACTAACTGGACTGGGTTGGGCAAAAAACTCCGCGATCGCAAGTGATAGACCGCAAAATCTGGCTCTAAGCCCACTGTCCGATCCACCACAAACTCGGGCCGTCCGCCGCCGGTGAATTCTTGCCATTGGGGCAACTGTCCCGAGGGAGAAGTCCATTCCAGCATCAAACTGAGACTATAGCGACTGGGGTTATAGTGGTAAACCTGACCATAACTTAAGCCAGTCTCGCCGGTGTTCTGTTCTCCAATCAGGTTAAACCAAAGTCCATCAGCGGGAGCATTCTCCGTTAGCGGTTGCAGGTGAGTCAGAGGTAATGGACGGGTTGAGCCAGGATTTAGGGATTTGGCGTTCACGAGGGGGGCGATCGCGTAGGATTCCGCCGGCCCCGTGACGTCAATCTCGGCTGTTAGATAAAACAACGATGAGGAATTATGATTCCAGGCCGGAGAGACCCGTTGATAGATCTGTAGCGCGACAATCTCAAAACATTGATTTCCACAGGGTTCAGGGCGCTTTTGCAGCACCGGAAGCAACACATCCGGCTCGACACTCGCTCCGGGAATTTCAATGGGTTCTGCGGGAGTATAGCCGCTGTCTTCGAGGCGATCGCGGATCTCGGTCAAACTTTCCGGGGTATTTGAGGATTGGAAGGCTAACTGAGTCCAATCGGGGAGATGATCCGAGAGCCAGCGAGCTGAATCCGGCTCAACGATGAGTTTTGCTCCCAGCCAAACCCCTCCAGTAATTGTCGCAAACGCTCCCACCCATACCCCCGCCAAACTCATTTGCAGAAGGATGTCTTTCCAGGGAAACCAGGACTTACGACGCGGTAAAGGTTGTCTCATAAGAAAGGCAAGAGGCAAGAGGCAAGAGGCAAGAGGGGGGAAGAGGGAACACCGGAACAGGGAATAGGGAATAGGGAATAGGGAACAGGGAACAGGGGAATCTCTATTACTCTCAACGATCAAGGCTGAAGCGTCAACTCTTTTGGGTGAAATCTTGGTGTAATAGACATATTAGAATTTGCACAAAAATAATAATATATGTTTTTATGGCAGACATTTAGGCTTTTATGGTTGTCCTAGTTTATTTGGCGACAATAAATAGGGCTAGATAGAAGAAGGGGCGATCGCGCGATCGCCCCCGGGTCGTTAAACCACCCGTTAAGCAAGCCAACGAGTCGCCTAAACCGAACCGCCAGCCGCTTGAAACCGCGCCCGCGCCCGTTTTAGAGCTTGTTTTGCCTGAATCTGCTCCTGTTTGGGGCCATCAGCCGCCTTGCTGACTCGTTCGGTCGCTTCCTCATAGGCCGTGCGAGCCTTCTCCAAATCGATATCAGCGCCTCGCTCGGCTCCATTAACTAAGATGGTCACTAAATCATTGTCCACCTCAGCAAAGCCACCCATCAGCGCAATGGGAACCCACTCCTTACCCGGACGAACTCGCATCACACCCGTATCCAGGGCGCTTAACAGAGGCGCGTGACCTCCCAAAATACCTAATTGTCCCGTAGTACTCGGCAGAATCACCTCATCGGCCTCAGCTTCCCAGACCGTTTTGTCGGGTGCAATGACACGAACTTGTAAACTCATAATCCTTTAATCTTCTCTGACAGTGAATCAAGGGGTAGCCCCAAAGAACTACCCCAAAACAGTCTTAGACCGGCAAATCCTAGGATTCAGCCTTCATTTTCTCAGCCTTAGCTTTCGCTTCATTGATGTCACCGACCAAGTAGAACGCTTGCTCAGGCAGGTCATCGAGTTCACCGTTGAGGATCATTTGGAACCCTTTAATGGTGTCTTCGAGTTTGACATATTTACCAGGCGCACCGGTGAAGATTTCTGCCACAAAGAAGGGTTGAGACAAGAAACGTTCGATTTTCCGAGCGCGGGCCACGGTCTGACGGTCATCTTCGGACAACTCATCGAGACCCAAAATGGCGATGATGTCTTGCAGTTCTTTGTAGCGTTGCAGCGTCGATTGAACCGAGCGAGCCGTATCGTAATGTTCCTGACCCACAATCTCGGGTTGTAACATCGTCGAAGTGGAGTCGAGGGGGTCAACCGCCGGATAAATCCCTTTGGAGGCTAACGCACGAGAAAGTACCGTGGTGGCGTCCAAGTGAGCAAAGGTGGTCGCGGGAGCGGGGTCAGTCAAGTCATCCGCAGGGACGTAGACCGCTTGAATCGAAGTAATCGACCCTTCTGTCGTCGAGGTAATGCGTTCTTGCAGTTCACCCATTTCCGTTCCCAGAGTGGGCTGATATCCCACAGCAGAGGGCATCCGTCCAAGTAGTGCCGACACCTCAGACCCCGCTTGCACGAAGCGGAAGATGTTGTCAATAAACAGCAGCACGTCTAATTTGGAGACATCACGGAAGTATTCCGCCATGGTCAACGCCGACAGGCCCACCCGCATCCGCGCACCGGGGGGTTCATTCATTTGACCGTAGACGAGGGCAACCTTGGAGTTTTCAAAGTTGTCTTTGTCAATCACCCCAGAATCGAGCATCTCGTTGTAGAGGTCATTCCCTTCACGGGTGCGTTCACCCACACCGCCGAACACCGACACACCGCCGTGCGCTTTGGCGATGTTGTTAATCAGTTCCATAATGATGACGGTTTTACCGACACCGGCACCACCAAACAAGCCCACTTTACCGCCACGACGGTAGGGAGCCAGCAGGTCAACCACTTTAATTCCCGTTTCTTGAATGGAGGGTTTGGTTTCGAGTTCCGTCAGTTTAGGAGCGCTGCGGTGGATGGGGGAGGTTTCACCAGTGGTGACCTCACCTTGTTCGTCAACGGTTTCACCGAGAACGTTGAAAATGCGTCCGAGAGTCACTTTCCCAACGGGAACGCTGATGGCGGAACCGGTGTCGACAACGTCCATGCCGCGAACCAACCCGTCGGTGGAACTCATGGAGACGGCGCGAACTTGGTTATCACCGAGGAGTTGTTGCACTTCGCAGGTGATGGAGATATCTTCTCCAGCCTGGTTTTTAGCGGTAACTTTGAGGGCGTTATAGATGCTGGGCATCTTACCCGTGGGGAATTTGGCATCGATGACGGGACCGATGATCTGGGTAATGTAGCCCGTATTGGTTTTTTGTGCCGTGCTGACCATGCTTGTCTCTATTTAATGTAAATCGTCTATGAATTTGGAAGGGTGGCTATTACTTCGAGTTCAAATATGCCACCCTCAAGCCTACCACCTTTGTTGGACACAGGGAACAGGAGAAGGAGGCAAGAGGCAAGAGGCAACAGGCAATAGGGCGGTAGGGTGTGTTCGGGCATCGATTCGGGTTGGACTTGGACGATTGGCTTCAAACTTGCCCGAACGCACCGCTTGGGCAATCGGCCCCTAATCGGGGTTAGGTGGCGCCGCCGCCTAGGATGATGAGACTGACGAGGGTGCCACTGTTCCAGAGGCCGTGCATGAGCATGGCCGCTAGAAGGTTGCGCGATCGCGTGTAGGTGATCCCCAGTACAATCCCTAGGGTGGCTAGAGGGAGAACCTCCGAGACGCTGAGGTGGGCGACGGCGAAAATCAGAGAACTCAGCACAATGGCGGCCCAGACGGGGACGTAACGAGTTAGGGACGGCAGCAAAAAGCCTCGAAACATTAACTCTTCAAAGACAGGGGCCAAGACCGAAGCGGTCAGGAAAAAGCAGGTAATGGCCACCCAGTCTTGTCCTTCTAGGGCAATTTCTAAAATTGGATTGCTGCCCCCTTTTCCGTCCCAAATTTGCTGGTTAATGAGCGAAATTCCTAATACCAAAGGAACCGCTGCAATGTAGCCGCCAATGCCCCAACCTAAGCCGGGAAACAACCGAAAGCGGAACCAGTCTTCTTTGAGGGGAAAATAGGGTTTGAGAGACCGGTAAAGAACCGCGAGGGCAGCCGCACCCGAGAGGAGATAACTAAAGAAAATTGATACGGCTTGCCAACGACTGGAGGCGGCATCAGTGGCAATGTTTGCCAGGCGGTAGATGACAGGTAACAGGAGTCCGGCGGTTAGGGCTTGACCGATAAAAAAGACGATAAAAAAGCCAACCACGATGACTTGAACGATGGTGTCCCAACCCCAATCTAAACTCCAGGACTGACTTTGGTTGCGGGCAAGTAGGGCTGATTCTCCTTTGATAAACCATTGTCCAATCAGGAAGATAAGTAATCCTATTCCTAATAGTAATGTTACGCCAGAAATCAGGGTAAGAACCACTAATTTAACTAAGGTTTTTTGGGCGATTTCTTGTTCTTGGGTTTGTAAGGCTGCCAGTTGTTGACTGTTGTCTTGGACTTGATAAAGTTGGGAAAGGGCGCGATAGCGGAACCAGCCGGATAATTCGTTGGAGAGGACAGCGGCGGCGGTGTCTTCGCTGGGTGGGGGGGTTGAGGCGTCCCAGAGATCAATGAGGATGGCGGTGGTGGGTTCTGAGTCGTCCCCTTGGCTGTCTGACCACAGTGTTAAGGCTTGTTCGGGGCGATCGCCGTGGGCTAACAAAATCCCCAAACGCAGTTCTAGGGTAGATTTCAGGTCTTGGGCTTGCTGAATTGCCCCGTCAAGTTGCGTCACATCAGGAAGACCGTTCACTGAGGAATCGGGCAAGTTCAGCCGTTGTTCCTGGTTCATGGCCAGGGTTCGTCGAACCGAGTTGAGAGCATCGCGATATTGGGCGATCGCCGTCTCATAGACATCTTCCCCAATGATTCCCCCCGGTAAGCCATTCATATCCCATTCCGGCGGAGGTTCCCATTCGGCCGCTTGTAAGGATAAATTGGTTTGGGCTAAATCGAGGCGACTTTGAATTTGGGGCTGTTGCCAACTACTGACGAGGGCTAAGGCCACCACCACGGTGGTTAAAACTGAGAGAATCAGGAGGATAACTTGTCTGGGGGACATAGCAAGGGACGATAGAGTTAGGAAACAGGCTAAGGATAGATCTCCTCAACTAGCCTACATGATTCCCCGTTGTTTCAGCTTGAGCGGTTATGCCCCGACTTCCGACATTGACCTTTGATCGCGGAACCCTGCTATTGCATCCGCCACCTCGGGCCAAAGGCTGGATTCAGTTCGCCACCTGGGACGATCGCGTTGAGAAGTTTCGCATTCGGGGGATGGACTATCGCCCGCTCGTCGAAAGTCTCTGGGCGGAAGGGGTGCAGTTTGAGGATCAGGCCCGAGGCTTTATTCCCCTGGAGTTGGACTGTCGGTTATCCCTGAAACCTTATCCTCACCAAGAGGAGGCGTTGGCGGCCTGGAAACAGGCGGGCCGCTGTGGGGTGGTGGTGTTACCGACGGCGGCGGGAAAAACCTATTTGGCCCAACTCTGTTTGCAGGAAACCCCTCGCAGTACCTTGATTGTGGTGCCGACGTTGGATTTGATGCACCAATGGTATGCGAATCTCAAGAATGCGTTTCCCAAGGCTGAGATTGGCTTGTTGGGGGGCGGTTCCCGCGATCGCAGTGCCATTTTAGTGGCCACCTATAATAGTGCGGCAATTCATGCTGAAGGCTTGGGCCATCTTTACGGAACTTTGATTTTTGATGAATGTCACCATCTCCCCAGTGACTTTTTTCGGGTGATTGCTGAATATGCGATCGCCCCCTATCGCCTCGGGTTAACGGCGACTCCTGAACGCAGCGATGGGAAACATGAGGATTTGAGACATCTGATTGGGGACCAAGTCTATCGCCGCAGCCCCGAGGATTTAGCGGGAAACGCCCTGGCGGACCATCGGGTGGAACAGATTAAAGTGCAACTGTCCCCGGAGGAACGCGATCGCTATCAGCATCTTATCAACTGTCGTAATGAGTTTTTAGAACGCTCTCGGATTAGTCTCAGTAGTCTCCAGGGATGGCAAACCTTCATTAAAGCCAGTGCGGGGTCTACCGAAGGACGACGGGCCATGAAGGCGCACCATGAAGCCAAGGCGATCGCCCTAGGAACCGACGCAAAACTGAGAGTTTTAGAAGATCTCCTAGCCCAACATTACCCCGAACCGATCCTAATTTTCACCAACGACAACGCCACCGTGTACCGCATTTCCCAAAACTTGCTCATTCCCGCCATCACCCACCAAACCCCCGTTAAAGAACGTCACGAGGTGCTATCTCGTTTCCGCCAGGGGGACTATCGCACCCTCGTCGCCTCCCATGTTCTCAACGAAGGGGTGGATGTTCCCGAGGCGCGGGTGGCGATTCTCCTATCGGGGAGTGGGTCCAACCGGGAATATATCCAACGACTGGGGCGAGTCTTGCGGCGCGGGAATGACCCTGGGAAGCAGGCAATTCTCTACGAGGTCATTTCTGAAGACACCAGCGAAGAACGCACCTCTAAGCGTCGCCGAGGGCAGTCTCCAGACCGCAACGCTAAGCCGCGCCCCCGTCCCTTAACGGTCGTCTCGAAGCCTGATGATCCGATTCCCTTCTACGATCGCCCTTCTCGTCGCTCTCAACCTCGCGCGGCTGAGGAGGGTTCTAGCTATAACAGCGATGAGGAGGAATAGATAATTAGCCCGAATTATTGCAGATTAACCCCATTTGAAAAAAACCCTTGTTCCTCGTGACTTGGCTCGATGCCAAGTCATGCCTTTTGGGAGGCTCTACCTCCCGAGGACAGGCGGCAGAGCCGCCCAGAGGACCTGTCACGGCTTCAGCCATGACACGAGGAGTAATCCATACAAAGCGGGGTTTTCAAACGTGGATTCCGTATTATCCGTATTCACCGCTCAGTCGTTAATTTAACCTCATAATTTGTAGGGGCAAACGGCTGTTCGCCCGCAGGCAATATTTACAATTTATCATTAACTTTTCCTGTTGATTTTAACCTAAGATGTCCAATAGTTACTGGAAAAATAATCATATTTATGTTATTATTAAAACAATAAAAAATCTCATATCAAATAGGAGGCAAGCCATTGGAGACCCCATCAGCCAACTATGACCAACCCTGGAAAGAGGCAATCGAAGACTACCTAGAGCCATTTCTCGCCTTTTTCTTTCCTCAAGTCCATGAGCTAATCGATTGGAAAAAATCGTACCAATCCTTAGACAAAGAATTGCAACAAATCAGCCCTAGTGGTCGAGAAGGGGAGCGAGAATGTGACAAACTCTTCCAAGTCTGGCAAAAAAACGGAGAAGAAGCCTATCTACTGATTCACATCGAAGTCCAAAGTCAAGGAGATCCCAACTTTGACAAACGGATGTATGTCTATCACTATCGCTCCTTTGATATCAACCCCAAAGTCATCAGTCTGGCCATTCTCGGCGATGAGCGACCCCAATGGCGACCGAGTGGCTATCGCTACGAACTGGCTGGATGTCGCGTCGAGTTCACCTTTCCGACGGTGAAACTCCTGGACTATCAGGAGCAGTGGGAAAGTCTGGAACAGTCGTCGAACCCCTTTTCCTTACTGGTGATGGCGCACCTGAAAACCCACGTCACCCGAGGTCAAGCCGAGGAACGGGAAGCTTGGAAATGGAATTTGGTTCAACTGCTCTATGAACGAGATTATACTGAAGAGGACATCATCCGTTTCTTTCGACTGTTGGACTGGATGATGACCCTACCTCAAGTCTTACAAGAGCGTTTTGATACCAAACTTCGTCAGTATCAGGAGGAACGAAAAATGCCAATTCTCAGCAACATTGAACGTCAAGCCTTAGAAACCGGTC
>SIHH01000290.1 GCA_004299065.1 Phormidium sp. SL48-SHIP
ACGAAATCAGGGGGTTTAAGGCTCTAATGGGAATATCTACCCTAACCTGAAACAATCCACCTCAGAGACTCATCTGGTGCTGATTGGAGGACAGGTTCAATTAGCCTCGTAATTGTTGAGACCAAACTCGGTTGGGAAGTCCCCACACATAAATAAACCCTTCAGCGGCTTTGTGATCAAACTTATCGTCAGATCCATAGGTGGAGAGTTCATCGGTGTAGAGGCTATTACCCGATTGACGACCGACAATGTGGGCGTTCCCTTTAAACAGCTTGATGCGAACCGTTCCCGTCACCCGTTTTTGCGTCTCGGCGATGAACGCATCTAACGCCCCTTTGAGGGGGCTAAACCATAAGCCGTTATACACCAGTTGGCTGTAGGTGTCTTCAATTCCCCGTTTGTACTGGGTGACATCTTTGGGAAGGGTCAGACTTTCGAGGTCCCGGTGGGCCAAAATTAGGGCCAGGAGGGCGGGGGCTTCGTAGATTTCGCGGGATTTAATCCCCACGAGGCGGTTCTCGATCATGTCGATACGCCCAAAGCCATGACGGCCCGTGATGGCGTTGAGGGTTTCAATGAGTTTCACTGGGGCCAGGGCCTGGCCGTTGATGCTGACGGGGAATCCTTCCTCGAAGCCGATTTCTGCATATTCGGGTTCGTCGGGGGTTTTAGCGATCGCCTCGGTCATCAAAAACACCTCCTCCTCGATAGGTTCATTCCAAGGATCTTCGAGGGGACCGGCTTCGATACTGCGACCGAGGAGGTTGCGATCGATACTATAGGGGGAGGATTTCTTAACCGGGGAGGGGATGCCGAATTTTTCCCCATAGGCGATGGTTTCTTGACGACTCATCCCCCATTCGCGAGCGGGGGCGAGAACCTTGATATCGGGGTTGAGGCCGGCGATCGCCACATCAAAACGAACTTGGTCGTTTCCCTTACCCGTACAGCCGTGAGCCACTGCATCAGCCCCATACTCAGCCGCCACTTCCACCAGTTTCTTCGCAATCAAAGGACGTGCAAGAGCCGTAGACAGGGGATAACGATTTTCGTAGAGAGCATTGGCCCGAATGGCGGGGAAGGCGTAATCGCGGATAAATTCCTCTTGTAAGTTGGCCACGAGAGACTCACTGGCCCCTGAGGTGAGGGCTTTTTCGCGGATGGGTTCGAGTTCATCTCCCTGGCCCAAATCAGCCGCGAGGGTGATGACCTCTTCAACGCCCCATTCTTTCTTCATGTAGGGGATGCAGACTGAAGTATCCACTCCGCCTGAGTACGCCAGTACGGCTTTGGTAGCACGACCCATAGACCTTTCGTTCTCCGTCACAAAACAATCAGTGTCCTATTATGGGGCAATTTGTCCATTTGAGGGGGAGTTGGAGGGGGCTTTTTTGCCAACTCTGGGGCGAAACCGAGGCGATCGCCGGCTTATGTAAGGGTTTGCTGACACAGCCGCCTCCATCAAACCTCGCTCCCAACCTCCCACCTCAACCTTAAGTCACGCGAGTAACGGGAATCTCGATCGCAAACTCAGTTCCCTCACCCAACCGCGAATAACAATCAATTTTGCCAGCATGACGCTCAACGATAATCTGATAGGTAATCGATAAGCCTAACCCCGTGCCTTTGCCCACGGGTTTTGTGGTAAAAAAGGGATTAAAGATCGTCTCTCGCAAGCGATCAGGAATCCCATTGCCATTATCGCGAATGGAAATCAGGACGCGATCGCCTTGCGGTTGAGTACGAATCCAGATACAACTCGGCTGTTCTCGCATCTCCTCGGGGCTGCGATCGCCATCCCGTTCATCCAAGGCATCAATGGCGTTGGCTAAAATGTTCAGAAACACCTGATTCAACTGGCCCGGATAACAATCAATCTTAGGAATCTCCCCATACTCACGAATCACCTCAATGGCCCGGCGATGAGATGTTTCCTTCAACCGACTCCGCAAAATCATCAGGGAATTATCAATCCCCTCATGGAGATTCGCCTGTTTCGACTCCGCCTCATCTAAACGAGAGAAATTCCGCAACGAGGCGACAATTTCCCGAATACGTCTGGCCCCCTCTCGCATCGAATTGAGCAACTGGGGGAAGTCTTCAACGAGAAATTCCACATCCGAGGCCTCTAACTCCTCTTGCACCGGCTCAACGGGTTCGGGATAATGCTCTCGATAACTGGCAATGACCGCCAATAAATCCTCCACATACTCCTCCGCGTGAGTTAAATTGCCATAAATGAAGTTCACCGGATTGTTAATCTCGTGAGCCACCCCAGCCACCAACTGGCCTAAACTGGACATCTTCTCACTTTGCACCAACTGACTTTGGGTTTGTTGCAACTCCCGTAACGTCTTCTCGAGTTCTTCAGCTTTCTGGCGTAACTGAGCCTCCGACTGACGCAGTTCCAATTCTGAGCGTTTACGAGCGGTAATCCCCAACGCCGCTCCACGAAACCCAACCAGATGGCCTTGATTATCAAAATGAGGTACGCCATTCACCTCTTCCCAGACAATTTCGCCGTCGGGAGTTACGTTGCGATGTTCGAGTTTAAAGGTTGACTGCTCAGCGGTGGCCTGTGTGAGAATTTGTTGTACCCGAGGGCGATCCTCTTTGTGCATAATATCAAA
The DNA here is from genome assembly GCA_004299065.1 of Phormidium sp. SL48-SHIP. Classification (GTDB taxonomy): domain Bacteria; phylum Cyanobacteriota; class Cyanobacteriia; order Cyanobacteriales; family Geitlerinemataceae; genus Sodalinema. The sequence goes on from SIHH01000290.1 coordinate 2,631, forward strand.
CGGCGATCGCCCCAACAAATCCCTCACCCCATAGCCTTTCACCTCCCGAACCCGCTCCGACACATAGGTATAACAGCCATCGAGATCAATCTCCCAAAGATATTCTCCCGCCGCTTCTGATACATCGCGAAATCGCTGTTCACTCTCCCGTAACTCCGCCTCAGCCCGCTGCTGTTCCGTGATATCCTGAGTCATGGAGGCAATGCCAATACACTCTCCCGCTGGATTTATCAGAGGGGTGTTGTACCACTGACAGATAATCCGCCGCCCATCTTTGTGGATATTCTCATTGGTGCTAAGAGTTTGCCCTTTCTGCTCAATTAAATCATCCATCACCTGCTGAACATAATCCACACACTCCGGTGGCACAATGAGGTCAACAATCCGATTTCCGATTGCTTCTTCTGCCCGATAGCCAAAAATCTCTTCAGCAGCAGGATTCCAACTTACTACCTCAAAGTCCATATTCCATTCCATCACCGCCAAAGGTGTTTGTTCAACCATCAACGCCAGCCGTTGTTGAGATTTGCGAATTTCTGCTTCAATACGTTGTCGTTCCTGAATTTCGGCGGCTAAGGTTTGATTGATTTCAGCTAAGCGTTGGGTTCGCTCAACAACCCGTTGTTCGAGTTGTTCATTAGTCTGTTTGATTTCCTTAAACCGATCTCGCAACGCATTCGCCATCACCTCAAAGTTCATTGAGAGCAACGTCAGTTCTAAAATGTTGGTATCTGGTAATTTCCAGGGTTCTTCGCTACTGACTTTTTCAGGAAGATTACTACTCACCTCAGTCAGTTGTCTTAACGGCTGAATCAGACGGTAACTGATAGTATTAGCACAAAAAACACTGATTCCCATAATCGCCAGTAAAACGGCTAAATTACGAATATAAAACTGTTGCAGTTGACGAACCATCTGCTGAGCGGGCAAGGCAATCAGGATTTGCCAGGGTAAGCCGGCTTCATTAACAATGGTATAATAATGGGAGTTTTGCCATTGAGCCATAATGGCCATTGAACCCCCAGGTTTCCAATGATAAACATCATTGCCTTTGTTTTCCATAACACCCGAGCCAAGGTCGAAGATCTCGGCGGTTTCTGGATATTGTTTAACTACATTTGAATTATTTAGTAAAAAAACATTGACTGGGTAAGGACTGCGTTTTGCTTCAATTAAGGCTTGAAACAGATTCAAGTCTCCCCAACGATATTCACGAGTAATATTGAGGTTTTCTGAGAATTCTTCCGATAAGACTGCTACCGTTTTGATCGCCTGATTTTGTAAGCCTTCAAATTGAAATCGACTACCGACAATAATCAAGAGTAGTACCGGAATAATCGTAAAAGCGAGTAATCCATTAAAAATGGCTTGACGAAATGGATAATTTCGCTTATATTTTGTATCTAAAACGCCTAATAACCCGGTATTAACAATAATTAAATTAGTAATCAAGGCATTCAAAATACCATTAACAAATAATTTTAAGATGACTAATGTAATTAGCTGGGCTGGAATTTTTAGAATAAAAATATAAATCAGTGCGCCCAATGGAGCGCCAACAGATAGCCAATATAAACAGGTCAGTGGAACAAGATTTAGGGACGATCGCCGCAAACCGAGTCCAACCCAAAGAACCTCAAGATCTAAGATGATCATGCTATAGGGATGTCCCCAAAGAATAATCGTATAAAGGTTGACAATAACCGCTGCTAACGTCGCCCATCTAGCTCCAAAACAATAGGCAATCAATAAGGTCGCAACACTCCCAAATAAAAAGTCAACGCCAAAAAATAGGGGAAGACTAAAATAGTTGCCTAAAAATCCCGCTAGGGTGAGTCCCAAAAAAACGACAAGATTTTTCCCTCTAAGCTTAAATCTAGGTGGTTTTAAACAGAGTTTTCTCTGATCCAGAGCATTATTCATGACGTCAATTGTAGGTTCGCGAACCTTCCAAGAATGTCCCTAAACCCATCCCCGCCATCTGTTAGTTTTGTCTCTGTGCAGACTCGGGTTCATGGTTGGAGTGATCTATTCAATCTATAACAGA
>SIHH01000291.1 GCA_004299065.1 Phormidium sp. SL48-SHIP
TTGCCTCTTGCCTTCTTCCCCCCCATGCCTCTAACCCCCGAACAACACCAAGCCGTTTACGCCCAAGGAAGTGTCGCCGTCACCGCTGGGGCGGGAACCGGGAAAACCTATATGTTAGCCCAGCGGTATTTGCATCATCTACGAGACGATGGCTACTCTCCCCTCGAAGTGGTTGCCGTCACCTTCACCGAGAAAGCCGCCCTAGAACTGCGATCGCGGATTCGGGAGATGATCGCCCAAGAAATGCCCGATCGCCTAGAGATGATCGCCGAACTCGAAGCCGCCCCCATCTGTACCTTTCACAGTCTCGCCGCCCAAATTTGTCGCGATCGCGCCCTAGACTTAGGCATCCCACCCGATTTCCGCATTTTAGATGCGATTGAGTATCAACTCTGGTTTGAGGAAGCCAGTCTGAAGATTTTTGATCGCCTCCCGGAACCTCTCTACGAACAAGTTCCCTATCATCTCCTCGAATCCATTTTGCCCCGACTCCTCGACGATCCGCTCTCAGTGCAAGCCGCCTTCGAGAACTCCCCGAAATCTTGGCCATCCCTAGCCCAACAGCTTCAAGAAGAGATCTTTACCGAGATTCTCAACCATCCCCTCATTCAAGAGAGTTTAGAGATTCTGCCCCAATATAGCGGCAGTGGCAAAGATACCCTCGAACCCGCACGGCAACAGGTCTATACCGCCCTCTGTCGGCTCCAGGGAGGGGAGCGATCGCCCGAACTCCTCAAAATTCTCATTGAGCGCAATTTCAACCGGGAACGGGGCAGTAAAAAGAACTGGAGATCAGGAGGATTAGACACCATTCGCCAACACTTGAAAGACTTACGGAAGCTGGCGAAAGACTATGAGGCGGAACTCAATGTCTTGCACTTGGGGGAGTTAGATGAGGAGTTAGCCCAATTGTTGCCCGCTCTCAAGGAGGCCTTTAACTGGATTTGGCGAGAACTCCAAGCCCGCAAACGACGCGATCGCGTCTTGTATTTTGCCGACTTAGAAATTTACGCCTTAGAAGCCTTGCAAGATGAGAGGATTCGTCGCGAGTATGGCGATCGCTTCCAAGCCATCTTAGTCGATGAATTTCAAGACACGAACCCCACCCAAGGCAAGTTTCTCAACGCCTTAACCCAACAAGCGACGCTCACCATCGTTGGCGATGAGAAACAGTCGATTTATAGCTTTCGCCGGGCCGATATCCAAGTCTTTCAGCAGATGCGACAACAGATTCAACAACAGGGAGGAGAAGACGTCGCCCTAAGTCTGTGTTTCCGCACCCATCCCCGACTGATCGAACAAATTAACACCATCTTCCGCCCGCTGCTGAAGCACTTACACCAATCCCTGCGATCGTCTCGTGACGAAATCCCTGAAACTGAACCCGATGTGCAGGTGTTTCGTCTCCCGGAGGCCCCAACCTGGGCTAAGGCCCAGAAACGGGCCGCAGAAGCCTATCGCATGGCGGAGTTGGTGCAAGAATGGCTCGACAAGGGGGAAGTCACAGCGGGGGAGATTGCCATTTTAGCTCGCACCAATGCCCCTCTAGGAGTCTATGCTGAGGCCTTAGAAGCCCGAGGAATCCCCATTGCGTTGGCGGGGGGCGGTTCCTTGTTGGAGACGCGGGAAGCCAAGGATGGCATGGCGTTGTTAGAGTGTGTTTGTCATCCTGACGATGATCGGGCCTTGGTGGCGGTGTTGCGAAGTCCGTTTTTTGCGTTGAGCGATCGCGCTCTCCTTTTAATTAAACAACAGACCGAGGGACATCCCTCCTTAACCTGGTGGGAACGGTTGCAACAGGTTAATTGGGCATCTCTTGACTGTGAAGCCGAGGAACTTCCCGCCATTTCGCCCCTGAAGCTGTTAGGGGCGTTACGGAAGTTGGCCCGAGAGGAGTCGCCGTCGAGACTGTTGCAAGAGTGCGATCGCTGTACCGGATATACCGCCGTCTTAGCGAATCTGCCGAGTTCCCGTCGTCGTCTCGCGGATTGGCGAGGATTTCGGGAATTTGTGCGGGAGTTAGAGGGGGGCGATCGCAGTCTGTACTCGGTGGTGCGGCGGTTACAGCGGTTACGGGCCATGGAGGCGGCCATCCCCCGGCTTCCCCTCGATGCCAGTAATGCGGTATCCTTGATGACCATTCATGGCGCCAAAGGATTAGAGTGGAAACGGGTGATTTTAGGGGATTTGTCCGTGAAATCCTCCGCCCGCAGCAACTCCGTTTTATTCGATCCAGAGATTGGGGTAGCGGTGCGGTTTAGTGATGATTTTGAACGAGAGGGAAAGCCGTTTCTCTATGTTTATTTAGAGCGACTTCAGCGACAATTGGAGGCTCAGGAATCGCTACGGTTATTATATGTGGCGTTGACGCGATCGCGGGATAAATTAGTCTTAACGGCCTGCGAACCGGAGGGAGGGTTTTTAGAGCAATTACAGCCCGGATTCGACGCGGCGGCGATTCCCCTCAGCACCTGGGAACTGCCCCCAGAAGAGGAACTCAGCTTCAGCACTGCCCCCCCTCCCGAACCGCCGCCATTGGCAGAGATTTGGCTCGTCAACGGTTATGATTATAGCAATTCTCATCTTGCTGAGGTCCCGACTTTCTGATAAAGAGGGAACCCCAGAACAGCGGAACAGATCATCGAGACAAGCTGTATCTCATCAAACGAAGAACTGTTATCTTAGCCCCATTTCCCCTTAGCCCGTCATTAACGATTAACCGCGATATAAGTTAACGGAAAAACGAGATATTCTAGGAAAAAAAGTTTCCAAATAAATTGATAAAAAGCAGCGATAGAGGTGCGATCGCTCAAATCCAGACTGCGACGACGAACCCAGAGTAGGGTTAAAAGTAGTAAATGAATGATAGCCAAAACGGTTCCATTCATGGCTTCGAGGATGGTAAATCCCGCCACAATCATAAACAGATCACAGATAGAAATCGTGATGAGGGCTAAGCGGGCCACGGCGGCGGCCCCGAGGCGAAGGGTAAGCGTGCTAATTTGATAGCGTTTATCCCCTTCGAGATCGGGGATATCTTTGAAAATGGCAATGGCAAAGGTGAAAACCAGGACAAATAGGGTTAAGGCCCAGACTTCAGAAATGACAGGAAAGCCCCCTTGGAAGTGCAGGAACAGCCCTAAATTGACGATGACCCCTCGGACGGTAAAAATGCAAAATGACGCCCAAAATGGAAAGCGTTTGAGGCGGATGGGGGGCAGGGAATAGGCGGTTCCAATCAGGAGACTGACGGCGACGGTTGCGAGTAGCCAGGGGCCTTGCAGGGCCGCTAGGGCGATCGCCGCCAAACCGGAGAGGGCCACAATCCATTGGCCCTGACGAGGGCTAAACTCGCCGGAGGCTAGGGGGAGTTGGGGTTTGTTGATGCGATCAATCTCGATATCTTCGAGTTGATTTAAGCCGACAATATAGAGGTTTCCGCCTAAACAGGCCAACCAAGCCCCCAGTAGCGATCGCCAGTCCGTGGCGGTGGGCCAATCTCCCCCCTGGGCGATGGCAAATAAGGCCCAGACGCTGAGGGTGGTACCGATAATGGTATGGGGGCGACTAAACCGCCAAAGGGCGGATAAGTGTTGACTGAGTGATGCGGTGATGGGCTGCGATCGCGACTCCATAACTCCTCTAGGTTTAGATTGATCGAATCGGGGAATAAAACCGAAAACGCCTGTCCTGTCAGGGTTGCGGCGGTGTCGTTACTCGGGCTTCCGTCCTGAGAGAACCCCATAGCGAATTAACCCCGTCTTATAGCCCTCTCGCATTAGGTTAATGGCAAAGGCCCCCTGGATGGTTTCCCAACCGGACAAGAGAACCCCTAACATCACTTTGGGATCTAAGGCCGACTCCAAGACGACATCCCAAAATGGGGCCACAGCGGCGGACCAATCCTCCGTTTGCAGATGTTCAAATCCTATCCCGTCGGCGATCGCCTCATAGTCGGGTAGGGAAATAACATAGGGTAAATGATAGATCTGATAGAGTTGCGACAGGTGATCGACTTCCGCCGCCGATAACCGACCCGAGTCGAGGGGACGATGACACCAGGTGGCTAACATCAGGGTTCCACCGGGTTTGAGGAGGCGATAACATTCGGCCAAAAAGCGGGTTTTGTCGGGCATATGTTCGCCGCTTTCGAGGGACCAAATCCAATCAAAACTGGCATCAGCGAAGGGAACCGCTAAGGCGTCGGCCACTAAGAAGCCTAAAGACCCGTTGGCCCCGGCTTGTTGCGATCGCTCGGTGGCCCGGCGGGCCTGGACGGGACTGAGGGTGATTCCCGTGGCCCGACAGTGGAATTTTTGCCATAAATGTCGGCTACTTCCGCCGACTCCGCAGCCAACATCGAGAATTTGACTTTGGTCACTGAGGGGAAGAGCGTTTCCTGAGTCTTCTAGCCAGTCTACGAGGCGATCGATGAGGTCAACTTGGGCCTGTCGTCGGTCGAGGGTTCGGGGGTTGCGATCGCCGTAGTAGCCATGATGTAAATGGTCACCCCAGACCTCTTCCCAGAGTTCGGTGGATGCGTCGTAAAAGTCCTGAATTGGCTGTCTAAAGGGGTTGGTCATCGGGTCTGGGGAGTCGGTTTGCTATCTCTATCAC
>SIHH01000292.1 GCA_004299065.1 Phormidium sp. SL48-SHIP
CTAAAAATTAGGTTATCTCAACGGAAAGGCTGTGTTTATTTTACCATCGCTGAAAGAAGCCCCAGCTATCGTAAATAAACGATTATCATTTCCCTGACAATAGTTGCTGGCGTTGGCGGTTGGGGCGTTTGGACCACACCAAGCCCAACTGGGTGCATTAGCGGGACAACGTCGTTGATGAGTGGCTGCATAGATAATTGAGTTTAAAACCTGAGTTTGAGTACAGCGATCTGGAAACATGGTGGAGAACTTAGTGGGGCTAGAACGTCCATAATAATTCCAGGTTCCGCCGTAAATTCCTTGGCTATTGGCTGACTGAGTAATTCGGAAGGTTCCCACCGTCGGGGGGTTAACTCCACCCGGACGAGAATGAAACCCTTTGGGCCGGTTCTGACTCCATTCCCCACAGAAAATATGTGGCTGATTAACCGGAGGATTGGTTCTTGACCAGTGATTCAGATTAGAACAACTGATCTGAGTTGGGCTAGGGTTTGTAAAAACAACGATCGCCCCGAACACCAAGAACGCGATCGCCAGGAGTTTAAGAATAGTTTTCATAAGTGATAGCCGTCATTGCAGTCTCGGAAAAATCTGGCAATCCAATTATACCCAACCTCACCTCAATCCCTCCTGTCATCGAGCCATCACCCCTCAAAGGTCGAACAGGCCCGCAACTCATCGGGAATACGAGTCCCCAGGGGAAACTCTAACACCGTCTCCCGAAACCCCAAATAGCCACTTTCAGAAAACGACAGCAACATCCGACATAACGCAATCCAAACCGAGCGCTCGAACTCCCAATCCTTACCCCGAGGAGCGCGATCGGCGATGGACTTCAAGGCCCAAAAATACGTATTCCGAGTCACCGCGCCTCCCTTCTTAAAAGGTGGCACATCCTCCCGATGTACATAGAGAACGCCCTCTTCAAGCACCGTAACTCGCATCAATCCTAATCCAGACTATCCATCAACATCATTATCCACCAACATCATAGAGAAGGTTGCCCCAGCCAAGGGGTAGAGTGAGAGAATATCATCATGTTCCCCTCGCTTAGATTACTATGGGTCACGCTTCTCTCTACTCCGAAGATCACTTCGTTGTCCTCGAAACCAACCAAGCCGAGGAAATCCTCACCGCCGAGGAACTGTTCGAGAAACTTCAGGGGATTCTCGAACAGCGTTCCCCCGAGGATCTCCCCCGAGACTTGCAAAAACTCGACAACTTGGGCGATCGCACCCGCTACCTCATCGAAAACGCCTGCGATCTCGACATGGGGGCCGGGGAGTTTCTGCAATGGTACGCCATCCGGCTCGAAAAATAAGGCCGCTTAGCCCTTCGGCTGAGCAATAATCGCCACATCAATAAACCCCTCCTCCGGTTCCTGGATTTGCACCTGCACCCCAGGGCCGAAAAACGTCTCCATCTCCTCCCGTTTCTCCTGCCAACGCTCTAAAGGCATCAGCGGCGAGTCAAACTCCAAAATCAACGCATAGGCCCCCTCTACGGCTTCCTCACGAATCCCATCCAAAATCGGACGGGCCTTATCATTGGGACTCAGTTTGAGAAATTCCAAGGCTTCCAACAGATGCGCTCGTTCAGCGTAACGATAGCGGTTCACATCAATGCGAACTTGGTTTTGAGTATCCGTCGCTTGGGCCTCTCGCAGTGCTAACACCTCCGGCGACGTGGGTTGCGTGAACGGGGCCGGCTTCAACTCCGCCGACTTCAGGGCCAAGCCAATCAACAAAACCGGGATTCCGTAGAAAAACCCCGCTAAGTTCAGCGTTGCATTCCCTGAAAAATAGGCCCCAAAGCCGACAATCGTTAAACTCAACCCCACCACCAGGGCGATCGCCGCCAGGGAGGTTTGACGCAAAAAAGCAGGTAAAACAGGCATAATGATGAAAACCGATCTCGACGAGAGTGCCTTGAGATTGTCCCTGAAAACCGTCCTTCGTTTCAACTCCTGCGCCAATTCCCAACAAGCCCTGACAGACGGAGCCGTCGAGATTCCGTTGTCCTTGCTACAATATCAACGCAAACTCATCGCCAAAGGTACGCTTCAGAATGGATACAACCACAATCCGCTCCCAGATTGAGCAAATTGAAAGCAAGCGTGGGGTTCTCTTAGATCTCCTCGAACGCCCTGACTTGGGAACGCTTCGCATTGACGTCAACCAGGCTCTCGAAGAAATGGACGATCTCATCGAGGAGTTTAAGCGAACCTTCCCCGACGCTGAACCCCCCAACACGTAAAGCTATCCCGATTTTTCCTCAGTCAACCACTTCAGGATAGAACTTCAGGATACACCGTTAATATTTTGAACCCCGAGGGGGGAGTCTTAACCGGCTCCCCCCTTGCGTTATGGGAGGCTTCCCCGGTCATAATTGGGGGCGCATTGTTCCCGGCTAGAGAGCCAGTTCTAGGATTGTCCTATAAAACTTGACCCGTTTTGGCAGTTGAAGGCGATCGCAACGGGTGACAGTTGAGATAGCGTCGAGATTAAGCCCCCGCCAACTGTCAAAATGCCCTTTACTGAAGTCATTGAAAGAGCCATCACAAGCTTGATTTGAACGCCCCTTATCATCTTAACTGCAACTACCATGGAAACCCTCGCACAAGTCTTTACGAACATCATTAGCCAGCCGTCTCAACTCACGATTCCCTCCAACCCAACTCCGTTCGAGACACATCTGTTCGAGACGCAAACGAACCATCCACTCACTCCGTCCACCTTAGAAACCTGGCAAATCTTTCCCGTTTAACAGCAAAACCCGATTTCACTGTCCCGAGTCTCAAACCCCCTAAACATTAACAATTGTGTGTCATTTCCGTAATTGGGAGCAAACTCCCTGAAATTCCCATCTAGATCTTATTCTCCTACCGTCCACCTCTATCAACCTCTATTGAAGGTCACACCATGTATCAGAAAAAAGTCTTACCCATCTTTGCACAGCCGCAAAACGATAAAAAACCACAAACTGGCTATTTTGTCAATGAAATTTTTTGGAATCTGCTGCTACATCCCCAACTCGAACAAGCCAACGGATCAGCACCGCGTCCACAGCCCAACGGTTGGCCCCTGCCGAAAACGAACCCCTAGCGATCGCAGCCGCCAAGGGCTTTGATAAGATATTGACTCCAAGATGATCTACCTTATCAAAGCACTCAACCCAACTCCCTATGGCTCAGCAGTATCGCATCACTCTGTTACCCGGCGACGGCATTGGTCCCGAAATCATCACCGTTGCCGTCGAGGCCTTAACCGTCATCGGCAAACAATTCGACTTAGACTTTAGCTTTCAAGAAGCCCTCATTGGCGGTTCTGCCATCGATGCCACCGGAACGCCTCTTCCCGACGAAACCCTCGAACTCTGCCGCAACAGCGATTCCGTCATGCTGGCAGCCATCGGTGGGTACAAATGGGACAACCTCCCCCGCCACCAACGCCCCGAAACCGGACTCCTGGGGCTACGGGCGGGGTTAGGCTTGTTTGCCAACCTGCGTCCGGCCACCATCCTACCGCAACTCATCGATGCCTCCAGCCTCAAACGAGAGGTGGTCGAAGGAGTCGATATTATGGTCGTTCGTGAACTGACGGGTGGTGTCTATTTCGGCCAACCCAAAGGGGTGTTTGAAACCGAAAGCGGCGAACAGCGAGGGGTGAACACCATGGCCTATACCGCTTCAGAAATCGATCGCATCGGTAAAGTCGCCTTTGAAACCGCCCAAAAACGGGGCGGAAAACTCTGTTCCGTCGATAAAGCCAATGTTTTGGAAGTCTCGCAACTCTGGCGCGATCGCATCACGGCCCTAGCCGCCGACTATCCCGACGTGGAACTCTCCCACCTCTACGTCGACAACGCCGCCATGCAGTTAGTACGCGCCCCCAAACAGTTTGACACCATCGTCACCGGCAACCTCTTTGGCGACATCCTCTCCGACGCCGCCGCCATGTTAACGGGAAGTATTGGGATGTTACCCTCCGCCAGCCTCGGGGCAGATGGCCCTGGTGTCTATGAACCCGTCCATGGTTCGGCCCCCGATATTGCCGGCCAAGACAAAGCCAATCCCTTGGCTCAAGTGTTGAGTGCCGCCATGATGTTGCGCTACGATCTCAATCAACCCGAAGCGAGCGATCGCCTCGAACAGGCCGTCATGAGCGTGTTAGATCAGAACTATCGCACCGGAGATATCATGTCTGAAGGCATGAAACTCGTCGGCTGCAAGGAAATGTCCGATGTTCTCCTGGCCGCCTTAGAAAACTAGCCCCAGGCCCATATCTGAAGCCGAGTTTCTCGCAGAAACCCGGCTTCTAACCGACTCACCCTCCTCATGAAACACTGTTCTCTCAACAGCATCCCCCCAGAAGGCGTGTCCCATAATCCCAACATTCGCAAACAAGTGATGTTGCGCAAAGGGGACTTACCCCATTTAACCAACTTTTCCCAAGCCCGATTTGCCCCAGGACAAGTCGCCCCGGGCCATTGCCATGACAATATGAGTGAAGTTTTCTTCGTTGAATCCGGTTCAGCTTAACCGCTAGGAGCCCCGCACTGTACCCGAAGGGTCAGTGTCGGGA
>SIHH01000025.1 GCA_004299065.1 Phormidium sp. SL48-SHIP
GCCTCTTGCCTCTTGCCTCTTGCCTCTTGCCTCTTGCCTCTTGCCTTCTTCCCCCTGTTCCCTGTTCCCTATTCCCTATTCCCCTTCTCACCCCAACCCCTGACACAACAATTCACGATGTAAATTTGCCCGATCAATGGTGGCTTGAATACGAGTTTTTGACAACGGTTCCCCATTAGCATAATACTCAATCCACGCCTGACTAATCTCCGTAGACTCCTCAGGCAAATCCTCAAGTTCCCAACCCGGAAGATCGAACTCCCGTAAGAATTGCGTCACCTTGGGATCATAACTGAGTCCCCAACAGCGACAGCCCTCAGCCGCTGCCGCAATCAGTCCATGGAGGCGCATGGAAATCGCCATCTCAACCCCGCGAAATAGCCCCTTCAAGGCACGAGGATCGTCAGATTGCCAAAGATAACGGTTTTCGGGTAATCGGGCGTAAATCGTCCGTGCCAGGTCCAGGTCTTGACTCGGCTGGAAGGGAACCAAGAAGATCGAGGCTTGAGTGGCCGTCTGAAAGGCAGCGATCGCCGTGATCAGGCGTTCGAGGCGGGCCGGCGTGAACTGAGGATGAGGGCGTACAATCACCGCCACACGGGGCGCTGGTAGATCCCAAAGTCCCTGAGGCGATCGCGACTCCAAGGCCCAAACCGGATCGGGGGCTAGAGTGAAGGGAATCCCCCAATCATTGAGACAAGCCGCCGAATTGCGATCGCGCACCGTCACCACATCACAGCCAGCGAGACAGCGACGAGTCAGGGACTGAGTCCACGGTCGAGACAGGGGACCGATACCCTGGGCTAAGGCGATCGTCCGTCGGCCCAACTGTTGAGCCAACCCCATCAGTCCCCCATAATAGAAGGGATTAAGGGCGCTACTACTATCCTGCATTAAACTGCCGCCGCCCCAAATAAAACTCTGAGCCGATCGCAGCGCCGTTAAAATCTCAAAGGTCGCCTTGCGGGGAATCGCCTCAACTCCATAGCGATCGCGGGTAAACTGAGGATTCCCCGACAACACCACCGGAGTCACCGACGTCGGTAACATCTCCAATAGGGCCGCCAACAGGGCTTCATCCCCCATATTTCCCATACCATAGTAGCCACAGAGAACGGCTCGTTCGCTTGCCATGTTTTTACTCGTAGAGACGGGTTAACCCTCCAGGATGCGTCAGGGTCAACGCCTTGCCTCCCTTAGCCTACAACAAACACTGTCAACGGCGGGGGAGACCGACCCGAGTCCAAAATCCCCCAGGGACTTTCCCCAAAACAGCGGTCCTAAAACAGAAGTATGAAAACAGTTGTGACAGCAGCTTGGAGGCGGCTTAACTTTGTTTTAAACTAAGCAAGATTTAACTTGCTCTCAACTTGCCCTATGCACGCCCTTTCTCTTCCCACTTGGATGGTTCATGTCTCTAGCGTCATCGAATGGATTGCCGCCATTTGGCTAGTCTGGCGCTATGGTGAACGTCTCAAGAATCCCGCGTGGAAAGGGTTAGCCGTGGCCATGCTGCCGGCCCTGGTTGGGGCAATGTGCGCCTGTACCTGGCACTTTTTTGACAACGCCCAACGGTTAGAATGGCTGGTAACTCTTCAAGCCTCTATGACAGTGCTGGGTAACTGCACCGTGTGTTTAGCCGCCGCTTGGATTTGGCGACGATGGCATAATCCTCTGAATCAAGATACCCTAAACACGACTGACGGGGTGGAGAAGTCTTGAAAGTTATGTTCAGTCGCGTCAAGAATTAGCGGTTAAGATTTGAGTCAGTCTGTGAGCGGGAGGTAGATGATGGAACAGTGGGACTTTCTAATTCAACGAGAGGGCGATCGCGTTTGGCTTCCTCTCGGGGAGGGGCAAACCCGCCTCACCCCAGGACGCTATCGAGTCGTGGCGCGTACCTCAGTCACAGATGCGGTGACCGAGGTCTGTGTCCGTTATGAACCCCAGTCTGAAGCCGGGGGGACAGGACAGTTTTATCGCACCACCCGTCAAACCGATGAAGATGGCACGATTTTAGTCCTCCCGGCCACGGATTTGAGTGCTGGCCTGTGGTCACTCTCCTGTTCAATGGCGGCCCTGAGACGCGATCGCCCCGATGATCCCCCTCAAGGACAGGTTCGGCTGTGGGTTGAGGCCCCGGCGGTGGATCTCCCCGACTCTCCCCCAGCCGCGTCCCCGGTGACGGAACCGCCTCAGCCTCCCGTCGGCCCAATCGCCAAGGACACCGCCCCGACTGAGGAACCCCAGATTGGCGATCGCCAAGACCTGGATTTACGGTTACAACTCGCTCAAGACAACTATCGTCTCCCGGACCGAGAACCGTTAGTCTTATCGGGACGAGTCGACTGTCTCTCGGGTAACTCTGGGACGTTATCGGGGTTGCACCTGCGGATTCGCTTACGAGAACCCCAAAGTTTGCACGTGGTCGCCGCGCTACAACGGCTGTTACCCCGTCAAGCGGCCCCGCTTGAGTTTTCCTATCCGGTGACGATTCCTGAGTCTTGTCAAAGCCGTCTCATTTTGGGAGAGGTGGTTCTCTGTGATGCGGTTCCGACCGTGTTGGCGAAACAGTCTTTTGTGGTGACAGCGGGTTTAGAGACACTTTTGAATGAGTTGGCCGATGGCCAGATCGATCGCTCCCTAATTGAGCGATCGCAGCCCCAGTCTCGTCCCATGTCTCGTCCCAATGCTCGTCCCCTCAACCCCCAAAGTTCCGACAGCCTCCCGGCGGCCCATGACAACAATCCCAATCTGCAACAGGCTCTTCCCCCTCGTCTGAATCTGGGGTCATCCTCCGGGAAGAAACCTCTAGATCTGCCCAGTTTTGGGAAACCCTTACCGCAACCCCTAGAGAATCCCTTTGGCGAGTTGCAACAGCCGAGTTCCTCCTCGAGTCCTTCCCCGAGTTTCCCGGACCTTCCTGAGCAAACGCCCCTGAGTCCCGCTCCCGTTGTCCCTGAAGCGTCCCCGGATGCGGCTGATGAGACGAATGAGGTCTCTGAAGTGAGGTCTAGCCCCACTTCAGAGACCTCAGAGGAGGAGAGGGATTTGGCCTCACCGCCCGAGTCGGCGATCGCCCCCAGTCTCGATGGAGGATTAGCCCCGAGTCGCTTCAGTTCTCGGCTCAACGATATCGCCCACAACGACGACCTCTCGGACTGGCTCAACGCGCGGGCGCAACAGGCCAATGACAGCAATCCCTTCAGTCTCGGCGATGATTTTGAGTCAGTCCTGGAGGAAGCCTCAGAGGTGGTGGTTGATGAGGATCCCGGAGAACCGCCGCCCTCGGTGGCGAAATTGGCCGCGACGCCGCCTCCAGAGCAGCCGGTTCCCACGCCCGAGTTGATTGTTCCCACCCATACCCTGGCCGTGGGTCGTCCGGCCTTGATTCGGGTGCGACTGAAGCAGACGCCGCAGCGAGTCTATGTGAAACTCTGGATTCACGATCGCCAAAATCAGCTTCTTCTCGATGGTCCCCGCTGGCTGACAGACTTCTTTCCCGTCGATGATGATCTCGTCGAATCCATGATTCGTTTAACCATCCCTCAAGGGGGTGTGGAATTGCAATTTGAGGCGATCGCCGTGGATATGGATTACGAGCGAGAGAGTTATAAGGTGGCGATCGCCCGTCGCGTCTCTCCCCCTGGACTCCCCAGTCTACCCCTCAGCAGCAAACCCGATCCCTAGCATCACGACGGGCCGCCATAAACGGGCCGCCACAAAGAAGCCAACACAAAAAAGACCCCCTTATCACAAGAGGGTCTTTTTGTCAAGACTTGCTTGGCTTGAATCAGTCAGCCTGAAGTTGAATCAAGCCTCGCTTACATAGCTGAGCCGACGCCGACATAGGCCCCGTAGAAAAACAGTCCTACCACAGCTAAAATACCCATTCCAGCGACGGTAGCCACGATCCAAAGGGGGATTCTTGCATCTCCAGACATAATTTAAGTCTCCTGTTTAACGTAATCTGATGTAATGGATGAAACCACTAGAGGCGAGGGTGGGATCTAGTTAAAGAAGTAACTCGAAAACAGCACACCCAGCACGAAAATTAGTAGCAACCCTAAGTACAGTGATGTACGGTTGAGTTCAACCGGCTGGCGGTTCGGGTTCTTTTGACGAGTTGGCATGGTTAGATCCTAAGGTTGAATAAACTGCATCGCGGCGATCGCACCGAGAAAGAACACTGAAGGAACTGCCAAAGTATGAACAGCAATCCAGCGAATTGTAAAAATGGGATAGGTAACGGGTTCAGACGGGGAACGATTTGTCATGGTTAAAAACCTCTCGTTAAAAAACTCAGAAACTCAGTTATTTGATAAACTGTTCAATTTGCTGACGACCTTCAAAGCGATCCGAGACGATCGGCAATTCCAGACGTTGTTTCGTGTAGTACTCATCCGGGCGAGGCGTTCCGAACGCATCATAGGCCAAACCCGTACTCACAAAAAACCAACCTGCAATAAACAGCATCGGGATGGTGACCGCATGAATCAGCCAATAGCGGACGCTGGTAATAATATCTGAAAACGGACGTTCTCCAGTTGTACCTGCCATGTTTGTTAAAATCCTCCTCTCGACAGTGTTAAAATCTACGGTCTATCATACAAAAACAACGAGACACCTACAAGCAACCGCACCCCACAATCATGAGAACAGTTGCCCGTCGGGATCAGGTTAGGTCTTGGCTGGGGTCATAGCGAAGCAACGTTCCTCGTTGTCCCAGAACGAATCCGAGATCCGGTTGAATAAACTTCACCCGGTTGAAATTCGAGGGAACCTTTTCCACCTGACGATCTTTGAGCCAGGTTTCACCCCCATCGTTACTATAGAGCAAATTGGCACTTCCACCGACGAGCCAAACATCATTGGGGGTTTGATAAGCCAAATCCAATAGTCCCCAACTGGTGGACAATTCAGGATACTGAGGCTCCTCCCAAGCTTCGGAATCTTGAGCATCCCCGAACTGAAGCATTCCACCGCGACCTAACACCCAAAGATTTCCGTCGGGGGTGAAACCCATATTTTGCAATCGTCTAGCACTGTGACGATTAAACGGTTGCCAGGTTTGGTTTTCATCATCCCAGACCGAATAGAAGTTACCTCGCGACGACACCGCCACATAACTTCCATCCGCCGAACGGGAAATATTGCGAAAGACTCCCAAGGCTTCTTCCACCAATCCCTTCCAATTTTGCGCATCATTGGTGGTGCGATAAATCGCGCCAACATTGGTCGTCATCTCCGCCGAATGGGGACCCGTGGCCACAATGGTACGGGGACTTCCGGGCAGCTTATCACTTAAGGGAACTCGTTCCCAGCGATCGCCCCCATCGGTCGTATGGAGTAGAATAGCCGGTTCCCCGACAATCCACCCCTCATGGCCATAAAAACTAACCGAATCAAAGGTGACCGACTCGCTACCCAAATCCAGAGAACGAGCCGTCCAAGTCTTCCCCTGATCCGTCGTTTCAAACAGGCTTCCTTTGTTCCCCACCAGCCAACCTCGGGACAAATCATCCGTAAAGGCCACATCAGCAAATGTCGCTTCCGTTGGCAGAGATTCCACCACCCACGGGTTGACCTCTAAAGAGGGGGTGTACTTACAGCCTGCCAGCAAAAAGACCACCGCGATCACCATCGCGATTGATTTCAAACGGTGCAGCATAGCATTCATCGTCGTCGCAGTTCTTTCAATAATCACAAGTACTCATGCGCAATGACTCACAGGCAATTTACCCTAGGCTTAACCGAGGCCGTAGAGACTCAACATAAACAGAACCCCTAACCCTAAGCCACCAAAAATCAATAAGGTCTTTTGCGTGGGTGTCAGCGTATTGACCCCCAAACCATAGGAAAAGTTCTCCTTAAAACCTGATGCTGTGCCTTTGGGGCCAACATTGGCAAAGGATTGTTTACGCGCACCACAGACGGGACACCGCCAGCGATCGGGAACCTCCGCAAACGGCGTTCCGGCCGGCACACTACCGTTATCATCGCCGAGGTCCGGCTCATAGACGTAACCGCAAGCCAGACATTCATAGCGATCGCGCTCTGGAGGAGACGCTTGTTGCTCGGTTTGCTCGCTTTGCGGTTCCTGTTCAGGTTGCAGCTCGTTGGACTCTTGAGTATCCATGACTTCGCACTTGCAAGGGGTTCTATCAGCTAACGTGAATCAGCCAAGTCTTAAAAATCTGTTAATTATTATGACATACATTAAGTCCATCGCCGAATTCCCCCGAGACGTATTTTCTGGTAAATCCCCCAAAATGCCTAGAGCGTGGGGCATAGAGCCTAATCCGTCTGCCTCAACCCATTCAGTCCTTCCTGTCCAATTGCCCCCAACTTTCTCAGAATTGCCCTCAGACTCAGGTTCGAGGCGGCCGTCAGCGCCCCGTCATTCCGACGCGATCGCCCTCGGCCTCGCTCGCAGAGCGGTAACATAAAGGCTAGACAACCCCAGACTGGCCAGCTAATATCGACTTTTTTAAACAACCCAACCCATCTATGACCTACTGCTTAGGGATTATCAACCGCGACGGACTTATTTTTGGCGCCGACTCTCGCACCAACGCCGGAGTCGATTATATTTCTACCTATCAGAAACTCTTTGACTTTTGCGTTCCGGGCGATCGCACCATCGTCCTCTGTACCAGCGGCAGTCTCTCAGTCACCCAAGCCGTGATGAACCATCTGCGACAAGACATCAAACAAAACAAAGCCCGTAACCTCTACACCCTGCCCAACTTCTACGACGTCGCCCGCTACATCGGCAACACCCTACGAGACATCCAAGAGATCGATCGCCCCTGGCTCGAACGGGATAAAATCGACTTCCAATGTAGTATCCTCGTTGGCGGGCAAATCAAAGGAGAAGAACCGCAACTGTTCCTCATCTACTCCCAAGGCAACTTCATCCAAGCCACCCCCGAAACCCCCTTCCTACAAATCGGCGAAACCAAATACGGCAAACCCATCCTCGATCGCGTCCTCCACTACGATACCCCCCTCGACCTGGCCGTGAAAGCCGCCGTCCTCTCCATCGACTCCACCATGAAATCCAACATTTCCGTTGGTCCTCCCCTCAACGTTCTCATGTACCAACGGGATAGCTTCGAGATTCACCACCGCCTGCGACTACGACTCGGAAGTCCCTATCTCGCCACCATTCGTCGCTATTGGGAAGAATCCGTCCGCAAAACCTTTGAAGAGATGCCCGAAATCGAATGGCAAGATGACGTTGGCGCCAACAAACAAGAAGTGTTAATTGACTAAATTGACTAGACTTCATGGACTAACTCAATTTAGTCTTCGACGAACCCCGTCTCCCCGTCCCTTCGCCTATGACAACCCTCCCTTTCCTCCATCATGACTGCCACCTCTGACTTTCTCCGTCAACTCAACCCCTCCCAACGCACCGCCGTCCAACACCACCAAGGGCCGCTTCTCGTGGTGGCTGGCGCCGGTTCAGGCAAAACTCGCGCCCTCACCTACCGCGTCGCCAACCTGATTGTGAAGCATCGGGTTGACCCAGAACAGATTTTGGCCGTCACCTTCACCAACAAAGCCGCCAAAGAAATGAAAGCGCGGGTTGAAACCCTCTTTGCCCAAAACCTGGCCGCCCAAACCCATCAAAAACCCCTCGAAGCCCTAGATTTAGCCGAACAAACCCAACTGCGATCGCGAGTTTGGCGCACCTACATCAAACCCCTCTGGATTGGCACCTTCCATAGCCTCTGCGGCAAAATCCTGCGCTTCGACATCAACAAATATCGAGACGAAAACGGGCGACAATGGACCCGGTCCTTTACCATCTTCGACGAATCCGACGTTCACGCCCTCGTCAAAGATATCGTCGTCAACCAACTCAACCTCGACGATCGCAAATTCAACCCCAAAACCGTCCGCTACGCCATCAGCAACGCCAAAAACAAAGGCTGGTCCCCCGCCGACGTCGAACGCAACGACGCCAACTATCGCGGCCGTACCATCGCCGAAGTTTACCGCGCCTACCAAGATCGACTGGCCGCCAACAACGCCCTCGACTTCGACGATCTCATCCGCGTTCCCGTCGAACTCTTCCAACAGAACCCCGATGTCTTGCAATACTGGCATGACAAATTCCGCCATATCCTCGTTGACGAATATCAAGACACCAACCGCACCCAGTACAACCTGATTCGCCTGTTGGCCACCAACGGCCAAAACCCCCGAGACTTCGACAATTGGCCCAAACGTTCCGTCTTTGTCGTCGGCGATGTTGACCAATCCATCTATAGTTTTCGCATGGCCGACTTCACCATTCTCCTGGACTTTCAGCAGGATTTCGGCGACGGCTTAGACGACGACTTGACCCAAACCATGGTCAAACTCGAAGAGAACTATCGCTCGACTCAAACCATCCTAGAGGTGGCTAACTTCCTCATTGAACGCAACACCGAGCGCATCGAGAAAGTGCTACGGCCCACCCGAGGCGAGGGAGAGCCAATTTGTATCTATCGGGCCGACGACGAACGGGAAGAAGCCGACTTTGTGGCCTCACAAATGACCGCCCTGATGCGAGAAAACCCTGAACTGAACTGGGGCGATTTCGCCATCCTCTACCGCACCAACGCCCAATCCCGCAGTTTTGAGGAATTGCTGGTGCAACGGAACATCCCCTATCAGGTTATCGGCGGACTGCGCTTTTACGATCGCCGCGAAATCAAAGACGTATTAGCATACTTGCGCGTCATTGTCAACCCTGCCGATAGCGTGAGTCTCAAACGAGTGATTAACGTCCCCAAACGGGGCATCGGCAAAACCACCCTCGCCAAAATCGACAGTGTCGCCCAACAACTCAATGTTCCCTTCTGGGACATCATCAGCGACGAAACCTCCATTCGCACCGTCGCTGGCTCTCGGGCCAAGCGTATCCTCGAATTTGTCGAACTCATCCAAGGCCAACAAGCCGTTGTCGATAACACTGAGGCCACCGATATCTTTACCGCCGTCATCGAGGAATCCGGCTATATCGAAGCCCTCAAACAAGAAGGAACCGAGGAAGCCGAAAACCGCCGTCAGAACGTCGAAGAACTCTACAACGCCCTGGTTCAATATGGCGAGGAGAGCGAAGATACCTCCCTCAGTGGCTTTCTCGCCAGTGCGTCCCTAGCCTCAGACTTAGATAACCTCGATGACGACGATAGTGCCGTATCTCTAATGACCTTGCATTCAGCCAAAGGGCTAGAATTTCCCGTCGTCTTTGTGGTGGGGATGGAAGACGGACTCTTTCCCAACTACCGCAGTCAACAAGATCCCCGCGCCCTCGAAGAAGAACGGCGACTCTGTTATGTGGGGATTACCCGCGCCCAAGAACAACTGTTTCTCTCCCACGCCCTCAGTCGTCGTCTCTGGGGACAAGTTCAAACCGCCGCCCCATCTCAGTTTTTGGGGGAACTCCCCCGCGAGTTCATTAAAGGGAATACCCAGCCGCGAAACCGCGTCGCCGCCAAGGGTAAGGGGTACGCCGCCTCTAATCGATCGCAACTGACGCAAGACTGGAAGGTGGGCGATCGCGTCGTTCATGACCACTTTGGCATGGGGGAAGTCTCGATGATCTTCGGCAACGCCCCCAAACTCTCCCTAGCGGTGAAGTTTGCCCGGGCCGGTCAGAAAATCATTGATCCTAAACATGAGCCGATGCAACGACTGTGATGATTCATGATCAACCGTAGGATCAACCCTCGTCAACAACCCGAGGGGCATTTCCCCAAGATGGGGCGATCGCCGGTTCCAATCCCCATTAAAATCAGAAGGTTAGACGAGACGAGATAGAGAACCCATGCTGAGGCGGATCGTACAGGGGATCATTAACTTTTTCCGAGGTTTATTTGGCGCAACCGCCCCCCAGGAATCAGTCACACCGTCCCCGTCGTCATTGAGCGACACGGAATACGAATACTACTTCCTACAACTGCTCGATGGCGTGAGTCAAGGTTGGAGTGGGGTTAAAGTGGAGCGTTTCTTCGAGGTGTTGAGCGATCGCGCCAGCGATGAACAGTGGATTGCTTGGTTGCACCGCTTTGGCAACGCTCGCTTACTCGACGATCGCCCCCAAGGGGAACTCGGCCAAAAACTCGTGGCCCTGAGTCAAAGCAGTTCACGACATATCGCCACCCTCGCCGGCGAAATTGGGCGCAAACTCTGCGATCAGGCCAATGTATCAACCACCGCCCCGGCTACCCCAGAACCGGCCCCAGAACCCGAACCCGAACCCGAATCGGAGACGGAGACGGAGACGGAGACTCAAGCCGAGACAGAAGCCGACGCCGCCAATCAGGAGGCTGAAGCCAAACGCTGGATGCAACTCGGCATCGAACAACTCAATCAAGACAATAACGAAGCCGCCTTGCTGGCCTTCGATCGCGTCCTCCTGGCCGATCCCGAGAATCTACAAGCTCTCATTTATCGCGGTGATGCCCTCGCCGAACTCAAACGCTTCCGGGAGGCCCTGGCCGTCTATCAGCAAGCCGTGGAACTCAACCCCAACTCCGCCGAAGCCTGGAGTCATCTCGGCGATCTGCAACATGAAATGAAACGGCCTCAAGCCGCCTTAGAGAGTTGGGATAAAGCCCTGGCCATCAATCCCCAAGATATCCAAACCTGGATTCACCGAGGTGTCGCCTTGGGGTTACAACTCAAACGTTGGGATGAAGCCCTCGCCACCTGGGATAAAGCCTTAGAACTCGATCGCCACGACTCGGATATTTGGTTTCGCCGGGGTGTCGCCTTAGCCAGTTTAGAACGCTGGCAAGAGGCCATTGAGAGTTGGGATACCGCCTTAGAACTGAATCCCTATTTCCGAGATGCTTGGATCAATAAAGGGGTGGCCCTACAGAAGTTAGGCCGGTATGAAGAAGCGATCGAGGCCAATAATCGGGCTTTGGGCTTAGATCGCGCCCAAGAACAGCCAGCGGTGGCGTCAGGGGATCTCAAGGCCTCGGTGGTTGAACCTGATGCCAATCGCCCTCGTGATGCCGCCAGTGACGCGCAAGAAGCTGAACAGCTTTATCAGAAAGCCCAAGAACAGGCTCAGGGGCAAAATTATCATGCTGCATTGCGGTTTCTTGAACGAGCCTTAGCCCTCAATCCCGACGATGCCCGTCTCTGGCGAGAACGAAGTTTGAATTATCAGGCTCTCGAAGAGTTTGAGGAGGTGGTGACGGCCTGCGATCGCCTCCTGGAACTCGATGGCGAGGATCTGCAAGGCTATCGGCTACGAGCCAATGCTCTGCAACAGCTTCATCGCTGGGAGGAGGCCAATCAGACCTGGGATATCATTGTCGAACGTCAGCCCGATGATCGCCAAGCCTGGATGAACAAGGGCATCGTGTTGCAAAAATTAGGCCGCTACACCGAAGCCATTGAGGCCAACAAACGAGCCATCTAGTCCAGTTGCGGCAAGCCTCCTGGGGCTGGCTTTCCTTGCCAAAACCCGTCCAGGAGTAACCGTTGTTCGGCCTGCGCGATGGCCCGAATCTGATTCTCTAAATTGTCGGGACTGAGGCAGACTCCGGTGACACCGCAGCGGATAAATGCTTCTAGGGCGCGATCGCCAGAGGCTGGGGCCAGGGAATCGGCACAGATGGTACAGGGAATGTTGAGGCGACGGGCGTTGAGGGCTAAACGGGCGATCGCATCCAAAACCGCCGGATGAGTGACCTCGAAATGGGCGGCCACTTGGGGATCGTCGCGATCGAAACCCAGAATCAATTGACTCAAATCATGGCTACCGATAGCAATTCCCTGCACCCCAGCCTCGACATACTCATCAAGCAACACCGCGACTGAGGGAACTTCGGCCATTAACCAACATTGAAACCCCGGAGATTCGTCTAAGCCTCGTTCATGAATCCGGGTTTGAGCGGCCTTAAACTCCTCCAGGGAGCGGACAAAGGGCAAAATCAAACGCAGGTTGTCATATCCGGCCTGCTGGACTTGGGCTAGGGCGGTGAGTTCGTCTTCAAAGTGACGAGCATCCTGGGTATAGGCCAGGGTTCCCCGTAAGCCGAGGGCTTGTCCGGGCCGTCCTCCATCCTGGCTGCGATAGTACACCGGGCGGGGCGCGAAGGCTTCGGCGATCGCCCTTAAGCCCTCGCTCAAGTGGTGCAGCCGCTCTGGGGGCGGGTATTGACTCAGGGAGAGGCTTTGGGCCAGCAGTTCTGAGCGGATTAAGCCCACGCCATCGACGGGAAGTTGCGCCAGGGAGGGAGCAAGCTGAGGTTGACTGAAGGAGAGAAACAGCTCGGTTCCATGAACACGAAGGGTTGGAGACATTGGGGTGCGTGAAGAGGCCCGGATGGGAGAAGATACCGGCAAATTGGGGGCTGGGTTGAGATAGACTTGGCCGCGATCGCCGTCGAGATAAATCGCCTGTCCCGTTTCGACCTGCTGGGTCAGATTGGCGACTCCCATAACGGCCGGAATGCCCAATTCCCGCGCCCAAATGGCGCCGTGGCTAGTGCGACTACCGCTTTCGCTGATGAGTCCGACGAGATGCTGGCAGGGTGGGGCATCTTGCGGCTCAAACTGGGGAACGACCAAAATTTGCTGGTTGGGTGGGGCCTGGCCCGTCTTGTCTTGAATATCTAGATCTGACAGCCGACAGACTACACCATAGACTTGACCACTCGAAGCCGCGATTCCCTGGAATTGGCTGGGCTGACTGGGGCGATTGCCTGTCGGCTGGGTCAGAGTTGGGATCGTGAGACTGGGGGAACCTTGGGGATAATATTGGCTAATGTACCAGGTTGGGGTGGCGTCTGGGTGCTGCTGAGTTAAGACCCATTCGAGATCGGCGCGATCGCCCTCTGGGTCTAGGTGCTGATTGTCTAAGTGCTGATAGAAGTGTTGGGCGTGATGACGGAGTTGTCGCAATAGGTTGGGTTTGAGAACGGGTCCCTGGGGGCGATCGCTACCGACGGCGACCACTTGAATCTCCCCTGAGTCGGGACAGAGGTGATAGTAGCAGAGGGGCGTTCCGGGGTGATGCTGACGGATTTGGCCACTGTCGGCCTCAATTTGGTAGCGTTCTGGAGCGATGCAGCCATTCCAGAGGCTTTGAGGTAAGCCCCGAGTGGCAATGATCTCGATCGCATCCCGACGCAGGTTGAGAAATCCTGAGACGAGAGTGGGCCGTAGGGGTTGGATGAGAATCGCTAAATAAATCTGTTCTAGGGGAATCTTGGCCCGTTGCCAATAGAGGAGACAGCGGGCGCGGAACAGTTCGGCCCAGGCTTGTTTGAGGGTTTGACTGAGGCTGGCGCGATCGCTGGAACTGACGTGACTTTCTAACAGGGCCGCGATCGCCAGGGGATCGTGGTCTGGCCCGAGGGCTTCGATATGTAAGGACGGATGAAAGATTAGCTGAGTCGCATCGAGGGGATCAATAGCGTGACTGAGGTCAGCGGCGATGGCCTCGGGAAGTTCTACATTCAGCAGGGCCTGACGGATCTGTTGGGCGATGGCCTGGAGTTGTCGGGAATCATCGGTTTGCAGATGCAGGGTGCTGTGGGAGAGTTCGGCAAATAGGGGATCGCGCCAGGGGGTGGTCTCCCATACCTCTCGCAGCAGTTGCGCCGACACCACCACTCCCGGCAAAATCGGCTCGGGTTGGGCGGCTAATTGACTCAGGTAATAGGCCCGATCGCCCAGCCAGGGCCGGGGGACTCCCTCGGAAGCGGTGAGTTGAAAAACGTCTGCCACGGAATTTTGAAGTTTTGCGATCGCTCTCCCGTCGATTGTAACGCTCTCGTCATCTTGTCCGGCAGAAACCCCATAAATTCGTCAATCCGTAGGACTACTGAGGTTCCCGGAGGGACCCCATCTTCACACATTCGATACAAAACCCTTAAAATTACGGCTCTTCTTTAAAGCCTTCGTAAAGATTTCAGTATAAACCCCCAAAGCCTTGACGGATTATTTATAGTGATACCCAGAGGCACTTAAGTATAAACACGCAAATAAAGGAACTGATCATGAAAACGACGACTCAACTCACCCAAAGAACCCTGACCTTGACCGCAGGCGCTGCGATCGCCCTCGGCGGACTCGTCATCGGTGCGAACCCCGCCTCGGCACAACTCGGAACCCCTGCCGGTATTAGCAGTGATAGCGATGACAACTACCCCGGTCCCGGTTCCGGTTGTTTCATCGACAATGACTGCACTCTGCAAGGGTCATTAGACTATTTGACGGTTGGCGGTGACTTCTTTGATGTCAACGCCGCTGAAACGGGTTACGAATACTTCACCAATACAGCGACGGGAAGTTCGATCTCGCAATTCATGTTTGAAATTGCTGGCTTCGCCTCAGAGAATACCTTTGGTATTTTTAACCAATCGGGTTTGAAACTGGAAATTTTTAACGGATCAGATACCTCCAAAGATGTAAGTATGGTGTCTTTCTTCACCGGTGGCACCGTCACCAGTGTTACCCAAGGACATCCAGACAACGGAGGAGGCATCGCTCTGCAGACCGTTGAGAACTTTGGAAATGTCTTCGGCTTCTATATCACCAGTCCCCAGGGAACCTTCTACTCCGATGACAGTAAGAATCCCAATGGCATTCGTCATTCTGCCATCTATCAAGGCGATGGAAGCTTTGATATGGATCTTCCCGGCAAGCAACCTGGACTCTTCACCGATAATGAGTTTATCGTTGCCTTTGAGGATAAATATCAAGGCAGCGACTGGGACTACAATGATTTGGTGGTTATGGTTGAGTCAGTCGAACCAGAACCTGTTCCTGAACCCTCTCTCATCTTGGGTTTAGGTGCCATGGCCGGTTCTCTCTTCGCCACCCGCAAACGCAAACGCAGCTAGTTCGTTGTTCCTCAATTTCAGTCAGGGCATCTCTTGGGATTCGTGATTCGTAATGCTGAATAATCACTACTGGCGGCAGTTCTTCGGGAACTGTCGCCAGTTTTTTAAGTGATATAATCCCTAAGTTGGCAAAAGTCTTGACCTGGTGCGTTTACTCGATTCCCTTCTCAACCTGGTTTTACGTCCCAACTGTCCCCTGTGCGATCGCCCCCTGGAGGGACAAGAACTCTGTGTCGCCTGTCAACGTCGCCTCGACGACTGTCGCCAGCGTCATCCTCGGGACCAGTGGCGGGGAGATTTGCCCCTATTTGCTTGGGGAACCTATAGCGGAAGCCTCAAACGGGCGATCGCCGCCCTTAAATATGAGAATAACCCCCAACTGGCGCGGCCCCTGGGCCATCGAATCGCCGAAGCCTGGCAACAGTCCCCCAGCTTGCCTCAATCCCTCATTGTCGTTCCCATCCCCATGCACCCGGATAAACAGCGACAACGGGGCTTTAATCAAGCCGAACGTCTGGCGCGGTATTTTTGTGATTTAACCGGCTTTCCCTTAGCCGCTAAGGGGCTAAAACGAGTTAAAAACACCCAAGCCCTATTCCAGTTAACCCCTCAACAGCGTCAACAGACCTTGCAGAATGCGATCGCCCTGGGGCCAGCCTTTCAACGTCGTCCACCCCGACAGCCTGTTCTCCTCTTCGACGACATTCACACCACCGGCAGCACAACCCAAGAAGCCTTGGCAGTTCTGAAACAGTCTCAGATTGCTGTCGCCGGCGTGGCGGTGTTGGCGAAAACCCAGGGGCGATCGCCGGGGAAAACTCCCCGAACCCCCAGGCGAACCTAAAGCCTAGGCCATCGAGGCTTCAACCCCTTTCGCCCAATCTCTGGCCCAATGCAGGGTTTGACGCACCTCGGAGGCACTCGGTCCTTCACAATAAAGCCGTAACACCGGTTCTGTGCCACTAAAGCGCACCAATAGCCAACTGGCATCGGCGAGACGGAACTTATAGCCATCGGTGGTTTGGCAACTCTCCACAGCTTTCTGCGCGATGGTGGCCGGCGGACGCTGTTCTAACTCATCGACGAGGGCCTGACGCACCGCCATACTGGCTAGGGGCAAATCAATCCGGTCATACATCGAGACAAACTCGACTTTCTCCTGTAAGTCCCGATACAGCAAGCCGAGGCCCTTACCCGACTGCACCACCGCCTCTAGGACATACAACGCCGACAACAGCGCATCTCGTTCGGGAATATGGGTGTTATAGCCAATTCCCCCGGATTCCTCGCCACCGAGGAGGACATCCTGGGAGAGCATGATATCGGCGATATATTTAAAGCCAATGGGGGTTTCTAGCAGGGGTAAGTTATAAAGTTGGGCCAAGCGCGGGATTAAGTCTGAACCACTCACCGTTTTGACAATTTGCCCCGAGAGTCCCTTTCGTTGCGCCAAATGTTCCATCAAAATGGGGATCAGCACCTGGGAACTGAGGAAATTGCCTTCACTGTCGACGGCGGCAATGCGATCGCCGTCGCCATCAAAGACGATGCCAACGGCTAATCCCTGACTATGGAGACGATGGTCTTTAATGGCCTCAAACAACCCGGCCAGGTTCTTCGGGAGCGGTTCCGGCGCGCCTCCGCCAAAGAGGGGATCGCGATCGCTGTTGAGTTCCTCAATCGGCGCCTCTAAAATCTTGGCTAATCCCCCCGCCGCTGAGCCGTGCATGACATCGGCAAACACCGTTAATTGGCCCGACTCAAGTACCTGACGAATCGCCTCGATATCCACCTTGGTGCGTAAATCCGCGCAAAACTCCGTCCAGGGATCGAAGTGGGTTAAGGTTCCCGGCGTCTCGGCCGTGACTGGGTTTCCGGCCTTGAGTTGAGCCTCAATTTCCTGGGTAATTTCCGGGGGAACCGAGCCGCCAAAGCCTCCTTTGACTTTTAAGCCTAAATAGCGAGCCGGATTATGGCTGGCCGTCATCACAATGGCCCCCAACGCGCCGCGATGATGGGCCGCCCAACTGAAGGCCGGCGTGGAGGCGTAGGACTCCGATAACAGCACATCAAACCCCGCTGCGACGAGGCAATCCGCCGCGAGTTGGGCGAAATCCTCGGCCATAAAACGACGGTCATAGCCCACCACCACTGTACGCGATCGCGCCGTCGGGCCATAATGACGGTCTAACACCGCTGCCGCCACGGGAGCCACCTGGGCCACCCGCTCGAAGGTAAAATCAGCGGCGATGGTTCCGCGCCAACCATCGGTACCAAAGTGGATCGGATTAAGGTGAAACGGCATAGAAGTCGGATGAGACACGGCTAAAAATTCCCCCAGTCAGACAACGAACATAGTACAAACAAGCCAAAATTTAAATCTATCAAAGTCTCTGCCCGGCCAATCGGTTAATATCTCCGTCAAGGGACGTTTAAAACCCAACATGACCCAGAAGCGGCTAGAATTTGATGGCGGCGATCGGCAACCCAACAGCAATGTAGCACGTCGTGTTAACGTGTTAGGGTTCCCCGCCCCGGATCGACGTGCTTTGTCTGTCAACCCATCAAGACAAGCAAGACACCAGACCTGTGGGAAACCAAGCGTGAGAGAGTATTTGACATGGTTGGACTGAATGTTGCCTTAGAGCAAGAGGATAGCCTGTTTAGCGGCACCGAAGCGGACGATACGATTGTCGGGAGCGCGGGGAACGGGACCATTTTTGGCTTAGCCGGGAACGATATTCTAGCGGGAGGCCCCGGTGAGGATGTCTTATTCGGCAATGAGGGGAATGACAGTCTCTTTGGAGGCAAGGACAACGATACTCTCTTTGGGGGGGCGGGTAATGATTATCTGTCCGGAGATGACGGCGATGATGTCATTTTCGGAGAATCGGGACAGAATACCCTCGTCGGAGCTCAAGGCAATGATTCCCTGGTTGGGGGAACCGGTGATGATATTATCCGTGGCATTGAGGGCAATGACACCATCGTTGGTACAGGCGGCAATAATGTCCTCGCCGGTGGCCCTGGTGAAGATATCATCGTCGGCGGTCTTGGCAACGATACCATCTTGGGCGGTTTGGAAAATGACCTAATCCGAGGGGCTGATGGCAATGATTTAATCTACGGACAACAGGGCGATAACATTCTGGCGGGAAATCGTGGTGATGATACCCTCATCGGTGATGATGGCAACGACACAATGTTTGGCGGTCGCGGTAGTGATGTCATCGTGGGTGGCCCCGGCAATGATTACCTGTCGGGGGATGATGGCAATGATACGATTTTTGGCAATGCCGGTGACGATACCATCGCCGGTGTATCCGGGGCGAATGTGATCTATGCCGGTCGTGGCAATGACTTGGTGACCGGCGGCGAGGGCCGCAATACCATCTTTGGCGATGATGGGGATGATACCCTGTTTGGCA
The DNA here is from genome assembly GCA_004299065.1 of Phormidium sp. SL48-SHIP. Classification (GTDB taxonomy): domain Bacteria; phylum Cyanobacteriota; class Cyanobacteriia; order Cyanobacteriales; family Geitlerinemataceae; genus Sodalinema. Next base: position 18,296 of record SIHH01000025.1, read on the forward strand.
ATTCCGATGACGACACCATCGCTGGCGGCGATGGTAGCGACATTGTCCGAGGGGGACAGGGGGATGATTTTCTCTTTGGGAATCAGGGCGATGATACCCTGTTTGGCGATCGCGGCAATGATTTCCTCGCTGGCGGCCAGGGGAATGATTACCTCGTCGGTAGTCAGGGAAATAACACCCTTCATGGGGGCCGGGGGGCCGATAATTTTGTCCTGATTGATAAACCGGGGTTAGATATCATTTTGGACTTTAATAGTGCCGAAGAAGATCGCCTACTCCTGGGAGGACTTCTCACCTTCGAGGATATCGATATCAATCAGGGAACTGGCCTTAACGTCAATGATGCGGTGATTACTCGTCGCGACTCAGACTCGGTGATTGCTATTCTGCCTGGTGTTCCGGTCGCCAATCTCACCGAGGGCGTGTTTGCCCCCGATTTTGCTGATTTACCGAACTTTGATGATATTGAGGATGACCCAGGCGGCGGCGATGATGATGATGAGGAAGAGGAGGCTGATCCCGATGCTAACTTGACGACCACACCACAGCTACGAGGTGCGGAACTCCTGGTGGCCAACAGTGCGGGGGTAATTGGCCAGGTGGCGGCTGAAGAGGCTGAAGGGTTCAGCATTGTTGGGGTCGAAACCGACGAGGGTGAGACGCTCGAAGATGCCATCACCATTGAGAGTGACGGGACGATTACCCTCACCAGTGGCGGGGTGAGTGCCTTTGATGATAACAGCACCTATTTGGATATCAGTATCGAAACGGATGGCGGAAATTCCGGGACGGTTCGGGTCTATGGTCGGATTGTCGATGCTTTGGATGATGAGGAAATTGGCAATAATGATGATGTGAGTGTGGGCAATGGTCAAGATACCATTCGCATTGCTCCCGGAACCTATAGCGAGGCCCTCAATCTATCGGAGTCGGTCACGTTACTCGGGGCTAATGCTGGGACGGCTGGCGAGGAGAGTCGTAGTGATGAATCGGAAATTACCGCCACCGTTGAAGTGAATGCGAATGGTGTCACCTTGGATGGCTTCAGCTTTAGTGAAGGTGTCGATGCAGACAACACCGGTAACAATCTACGCATCGTTAATAATGTCTTTGAAGAGGTGGGACTGTCGGTGCGTCCTGATGAACGCCGGACTGGGGTCAGGATTGCTGATAATCAGTTCAATAACATCGAAGGGGTTGGCATTAGTTTGAGTACCTTGAGTGATGCTACGGTGACGGGAAATGTGGTGGATGCCGTTGGGACTGAAGCCGAGAGTGACGCGATCGTGGCGGATTTACTCATTGGTAGCACCCTCTCGGATAATACCCTCAATGTTGCGGCTGAGGGAGGATCGGGAATTCAACTCTCAGGAACTGAGGATGAGGGGAATCCTCTGGAGGATATCACGGTCTCAGGGAATACCATTAATGGAGAGTCGGGCGCGGGCCGAGGACGAACGGATGGGGGAATTACCTTGCGGACGGGTAATTTCCAAAACTTACTGATTCAGGAAAATACGGTTAGCGGCTTTAGTGCTGATAATATGACCGGGTCGTTATTGATCAGCGCCGGGACGCAAATTCCGGATCCGGATCAGGTGCGGCTGTTGGATAATGTGTTGGCGGCCGAGTCTCCGGGTTTCTCGGTTTATGTGGCGGCGACAACGGCCGATGTCCCCAGTTTACAGGTGGGTGATAACTTCTCGGAGGCGGAAACGGATTTGGTGGCGGCCAATGTCGCAGCGGTGGAAAACACTGAGTTTCTGTTCAGTTAGGTGGGTTGCTCGATGGGGCTAAGTCTTCAACGTTGGTGTTCAAATTCATGGTCTTGGGGCAGGCTTATTCCTCCAGGCCGACTAAGCAATTGGTGTACAGTAGGAGTTGTCTTTTTAAGCTGTGGTTGTTTTGACTCCTTCCCCAATGATGGATGATACCTTTAGCCAGCAACACCCGTTACGCATACTTTTGGCGGAAGATAATCTCGTCAATCAAAAGGTGCTGTTACGGTTGTTGAAACGGTTGGGATATGAGGCCGATGTGGCGAATAATGGCCTCGAAGCGGTTGAAGCGGTCCGTCAAACAGCTTACGATGTGATTCTGATGGATATTCAGATGCCCAAGATGGATGGGATTAAGGCCACCGAATGTATTTTTGCGGAATGGTCCCCGCCACAACGGCCTCAGGTGATTGCGGTGACGGCGAATGTGTTACCCGAGTATGAGGAGGCTTGTGAGGCGGTGGGAATGGTGGGGTTTGTGACGAAACCGGTGAGTTTGAAGACGATCGCCGAGGCCTTGAGGGACTGTGATGTGACGCAACGATAAGATCCCCTAAAATCAAGGGGATGTTTTTTGGTTTGATACCTCTTTTGAGCTTATCTTCTCCATCGCCGTCTTCATCGCCGTCGAGTTACCGGCTGTTGTTGCCTTATTTGTCGCCTCATCGCTCTGTGATTGTGGCAGCGATCGCCTGTACGTTGGGATTTACGCTGTTTTGGCCCCTTCTCGGCTGGCTGGCGGGACGGATTGCTGAATATATCGGTGAGGGGGATGTGGGGGCGATCGCACAATTGGCGGCCTGGAGTGCGGTCATTTTTGTGGTTCGAGGGGCGGTTCAATATGGACAGGATGCGTTGATGGCCCGGGCGGCGTTTGCGACGGCGTTTGATTTACGCTGTCAAACCTACGCTCATTTGCAACGGTTGAGTCTGGATTATTTTGCCACGGCCAAAACCGGGGATCTCTCCTATCGCCTCACGGAAGATATCGATCGCATCGGTGAGGTGGTGAACAAGGTCTTTCATCAGTTCCTCCCCAGTGTTTTGCAACTGTTGGTGGTTCTCGGCTATATGGTATGGCTGAATTGGCAGTTGACGCTGGCGACGTTTCTGATTGCCCCGATTATGGCTGGGTTGATTGCTGGTTTTGGCGATCGCCTCTTGAAAGTCTCCCGTCGCAGTCAAACCCAAATCTCGAATTTGGCGGCCTTATTGACGGAATTGTTCGCCGGGATGCGTTTAGTTCAGGGATTCGCCGCTGAAGACTACGCCAATCATCGCTTTTCTCAAGCGGCGGATCTCAACCGTCGCACCAAATACATCGCCGAACAACTCAAGGCACTCCAGTTTGTGGTGGTGGGGTTCCTCGAAGCCATGAGTGTGCTGTTGTTGTTCTACTTGGGGGCCTGGCAAATCTCCGAGGGACATCTCACGGGTGGCGGCTTTGTCAGTTATATTGCGGCGGTGGCCATGTTGATTGATCCGATCTCTCTCGTGACCAGTAATTACAACGAGTTTAAGCAGGGAGAAGCGTCGGTCGATCGCGTGTTTGAGTTACTGCATCTTCAGCCGTCGGTCCGGGAGTCCCCCGAGGCGATCGCCCTGCCGCCGGTGACGGGCAAGATTGAGTTTTCTCAGGTGTCGTTTGCCTATGGTTCGCCGGATACTCCGTCTCCCGTCTGGGTGTTAGAGACGTTGAATCTGCTGATTCTCCCTGGGGAAACCATCGCCCTGGTGGGGGCGTCTGGGGCTGGCAAATCAACGCTCATCAATCTCATTCCCCGCTTCTATCAGCCTCAACAGGGTCAAATTCTCCTCGATGGGGTGGATGTGGCCCAGGTGACGCTCAAGAGTTTACGCCGACAAATTGGCATTGTGCCACAGGATACGGTTTTGTTTGCGGGAACCGTGGCCCAAAATATCGCTTTTGGCCGGGAGGAGTTCGATCTCGAAGAGGTGATTGAGGCGGGGAAGGTGGCCAACGCCCATGAGTTTATTTCCCAACTCCCCGATGGTTATTTTACTCTCTTGGGGGAACGGGGCGTCACCCTATCTGGGGGACAACGGCAACGGTTGGCGATCGCGCGGGCAGTCCTCCTCGATCCGAGTATCCTGATTTTAGATGAGGCCACCTCAGCCCTGGATTCGGAATCAGAAGCTCTGGTGCAAGAGGCCTTAGAACGGATTACCGGCGATCGTACGGTTCTGATTATCGCGCACCGCCTGGCCACGGTCCGCCGCGCCGATCGCATTTTGGTCATGGAACGCGGACAACTGATTGAGTCGGGAACCCACTCCGAACTCCTGGCCGCCGATGGACGCTACGCTCAGTTTTACGCCCAACAGTTCCATTGAGGTTCCCGTGAGGGCTGAAACGGGTGGAGAATCAGGGGCTTCTACTCCCTCGTCACCGGCCATCTCAGAAAATTTCAAAAAATTTCAAAAAAAATTGCCTTAAGGGGTTGACATACCCTGACAATTTTGCCATGATAGTAAACACGCAAACGCAAGTGAGCGTTCTGCGGGTGTAGCTCAGTGGTAGAGCGTCACCTTGCCAAGGTGAATGTCGCGCGTTCGAATCGCGTCACCCGCTTTTAACCCGCTTCTAAAATTACTTCCCCCAGCCAATCGGTTTGGGGGACATTTTTTGGCCGTCCTGACCCAGTCGGCGGCTAACGGCTGAGAAACTGACTGGCGAGACTAATGGCGTTACTAATGTTGATTCCGCCATCGCCAGAGAGGAAGTCCATCAGAACTGGGTTGTCGCCTGCTTGGGGATCTTGGTTAGGATTTCCCGATTTGAGGAGATTTAAGACCAGAGGTACAAAGATAGGCAATAGCGCCTGAATTTGGTTGGGATTCGCCCCCGTTTTTTGGCTGGCTTCAGAAACCACCTCTTGCTGCTGTTGGGGCGAGAGTAGGGCTTGTACGGCTTCGAGACTCGATTGAGTTCCGCCAAACTGTTCAATTAGGGTTTGGACGGTTCCGGTTCCCTCGCGATCGGATTTCGATTTAAGGCTAGACTGAACTTGTTTACCGACAAGAGACAGCAGAACCTGGCTGGTGTTGGTATTGAGTCCCTCACGACCGCCACTCTCCTGAAGGGTGCTAATAATCCCGCCAATTTGTCCCACGTTCGCCTGTAAGTTGGGATCGTTGAGGGCGCTGGAGATTTTTTCAAAAATAGACATGGATGTTTGAGATTGAGACTTGAGTCTGTTGACCTGTTGATTTTAACTTAGGGGACTCGAAATCTGTGGACAATTCTCCGCCTGTGGCAGACTTGTAGACAAGGCCCAGTCCCTAAGACCTCAACGCCATCTTCCTAGCGTAGCCTCTTGATATGACCAACCCCACCGACTCGAAGCCGAAGCCAGCCTCTCACCCCGAAGGGAGTCAGGTGAATCGCTTACAGCGTCTGAGTTATCTCCTCGATCAGTCGATTCCCATTCCCGGTACAGGGTATCGCATTGGTCTTGATCCGATTTTGGGACTGTTTCCGGCTTGGGGAGATGCGGCTGGTGCTGTGTTGTCAGTCTATATTGTCGTCAATGCGCTTCAGTTGGGGATTTCTAAATCTGTACTGCTGAAGATGCTCTCCAATATCTTGCTAGAAACCCTAGTTGGAGTGGTTCCAGTCCTCGGCGATATTTTTGACGCGACTTGGAAGGCCAATCTACGCAATATGCGGCTGCTGGAGGCTCATTTGGATACTCCCAGTCCCGCGTCTCGTAAACCGGTGAATCCCCTATTGTTGGTGTCGGTGGTGGTCGTTTTGGTGCTCGTCCTTGTGGCGGGGATTGTGTTCAGTCTCTGGCTACTGGGGTGGGCGATCTCTAGCCTCTTGAATTAAGTTGAGAGTGAACAGGGGAGATCGGCCCCCGAACGCCGCTGTTCGAGAGCCTGTTTTTCGAGAGCCTGTTTCGGGTTCACCACGCTCTAGTTTGAATTAGACTTGGACTGTTTCTTCAAAACCCAGAGATTTTTTTCCCGAACGAATCCCAGTTTTTTCAGCCAACGCGAGATGGTTCTCGGACTAATTTCATCGGGCCATAATTCAGCCATTTGTGCTTGGGTTTTATCGGCATTTTCTTCGACAAAGGCGCGAAAATTGTCCAAATCTTTAATCTTATGACTATGACCGGGTGGACGATAGTCTCGGGGGCGAAAATCTCCGGTCTCGGCTTTGCGTTTGAGCCAGAGATGAATGGTATTGCGGCTAATCCCGAAGACTTCACTGACGTCACACTTTTTCATTCCATCGATTTCAATGGCCTTAATTACTTTTTGGCGTAGGTCATAGCTATAATTGTTTGCCATCTTAGCAACCCTCTCTAATAGATTAATGTAATTCCGGTTCAACGTTAAATGGGGACTGTTAAACGGGGACTGTTGAACGGGGACTGTTGAACGGGTGTAGCCCGATTATAGCGGATGTCCTGCTTGATATGGCAATT
>SIHH01000026.1:0-6389 GCA_004299065.1 Phormidium sp. SL48-SHIP
AGCTACCTGAAGGGGAGGGCACGAAGCCCCCGTGCTTCAGCCGGGGGTGCTGACCTTTATGCAGCTTGACTCTGTGCCTTCCAGCATAATCCACTAACCTGACATTGTCAATAATTAGTGGTTTTTTTTTGAGTTAATGTCAGATTGGCAGAGCGGCGCTAAGTTTCGGATTTACATATATTTATTTAATCTCATATAAGTTTATGGTTGGAAAATCTCGCAAATAGTCCATACAGACAAGGAAGCGCCCATAATCTGTCTGCATGATTTTTGGGCCATAGAGTGACAATAGGGGGTTAATGGGCGATCGCCACCTCAAGAGAGTGATACAGCGTATCCCGTTGTTGGGGAGTTCGCCCCAGGGAACGGATAGCCGCTTGCAGGGTTTCGGGCTGCATACAGGTTCCCCCTTGAGCGCCAGCCATGGAGGTAATATGTTCCTCCATGAGCGTGCCACCAATGTCGTTACAGCCCCAAGAGAGGGCGGTGGTGGCGCCTGTTAGCCCCAATTTGACCCAACTCGGTTGATGGTTGGGAATCCATTGTCCTAGGAATAAACGGGCCACGGCGGTGAGTAATAAGGCATCTTCCAAAATCGGCTGATCTCGTCCCACCCGTTGCCGCAATGGGGCTGGGGCCTCTTGACCGATAAAGGGTAGTAAAATAAATTCCGTGATTCGGGCCGGATAATCGCGATCGCCGGCTCGTTGTTGCAGCGATCGCAACTTGCCCAAATGCCCCATCTGTTGCTGACGAGTTTCGATATGCCCCGATAGCATGGTACTCGTGGTGGGCATCCCCAGACGATGGGCAGTTTCGACAATCTCTAACCAGGTGGCGGTATCGGTTTTCTCGGGACAGAGAATGCGGCGAACTTGCTCATCTAACACTTCCGCCGCTGTTCCCGGCATCGACCCCACGCCCGCCTCTTGCAAGGCCGCAATGACCGCTGTATAACTCAGGTTATCCTGCTGGGCGATAAATTGAATCTCTTGGGGCGAAAACGCATGAAGATGTAATTGAGGAAACCCCTGTTTCAGATGCTGCACAAGATTGAGATAATAGGCCAGAGAGGAGCCATCCTGTTGCGCCTCGGGGTTCAAGCCTCCCTGCATACAGATTTCCGTCGCCCCTCGCTCAACAGCCTCCTGGGCCTTCTGCAACACCACATCGAGATCGAGCCAATAGGCCCCCGCTTGGCCCGCATCGCGGCGAAAGGCACAGAAGCTACAATGTTGCTGACAGATATTCGTGAAGTTAATATTGCGGTTAATAATATAGGTGACCGTATCGCCCACCTGTTGCCGTCGTAACTCGTCGGCAGCGTCGCGAATCGCGGCGATCGCCCCAGCATCGGTTTGTTCTAAGAGCGTTACCCCCTCCGCTTCGCTGATGGCGTTGCCTCCCAGGGCGCGATCGAGAATTGCATCTAGGGCCATGTTGGTCGTTCCCTGATGCGCGTCAAACCTTGTTAAATTGGACAGTCTCATAATTCAATTTCCTGTAGGACCAACGAGGAACAGCAAACCCGCCTCATGTTCGTCATTTTAACGCCGTGAAATCACTCCTACACCGCCTCAAACCCTATCTGCGTTGGTTCATTTTAGGGGCGACCGTCTTTTTCCTGCTGCAAACTCTCTATCAACATTGGAGTGAGGTGAGCCAAATTCGCCTACGGCCCCAGGGAGGCGTTTGGCTTCTGAGTGCCTTAGCTGTTACCCTATTGGCTCATACCTGGTCTGGTTGGGTCTGGGGTTGGATTTTACGAGAGTTTAATCAACCCGTCTCCCAAGCCTGGGCGACACGGGTTTTCCTCAAAACCAACATTGCCAAATATCTCCCCGGCAATATCTGGCATTTCTATGGACGGATTCGGGAAGGGCAAAAGGCGGACTTATCGGGGGTGGCGGTGACGGCGAGCGTACTCCTCGAACCCCTGCTGATGGCAGCGGCCAGCCTTCCTGTGGTGTTATTTGCGGTGGGAGAGTCTCGGGGTTGGTTAGGCGGCTTGGCCTTGGTCGCCGTCTGTGTGGGCATTCATCCCCGGTTACTCAATCCTATTCTCGAACGGGTGGCTCGCATGAAACTCAAGGGGAAATCTCTCCCCAACGGTGATGTTAACGTCGCGGCTGACGAGTCTCCCCCAGCGGTTAAGGAATTTCGCATTCGTCGCTATCCCCTGCGTCCTCTCTTGGGGGAGTTTCTGTTTGTGGGATTGCGAACCAGTGGCTTTCTCTTGGTTTGGTCGGCGATCGCCCCCATTTCTCCAGCCGATTTACCCCTCTTATTTGGCGGCTTTAGTTTCGCCTGGTTATTGGGGTTAGTGGTTCCCGGTGCCCCAGGGGGGGTGGGTGTTCTCGAAGCCACCGCTGTCTCGGTATTAGGAACCCGATTTCCCATGGGAACGGTTCTGGCGGCGGTGACGGTTTATCGCCTCATGAGTGTTCTAGCTGAAGCCGCTGGGGCGGGCCTGGCCGTGATTTGGGAAACTCGGGTTCAGGATTGAACTCGCCAACCGATTCAGCCCCAGGAGTGGGTTTCGTGGAGCCAACATGACCGCTATGGCCACAGGGCTATGGTATTTTTCTGATGCAGTTACGCAAATACTCGGCGTTGAACCTCTTATGTACTTAAAGCTTGATCTTCTCAAACGAGAATGGTTCTCCAATGTGAAAGGCGATATCTTAGCTGGGGCTGTTGTGGGCCTGGCCCTGATTCCTGAGGCGATCGCCTTCTCGATTATTGCCGGTGTTGACCCCAAAGTGGGACTCTACGCCTCCTTTATTATCGCGATGGTGACGGCTGTTCTCGGTGGACGACCGGGGTCAATCTCGGCGGCGACGGGGGCGATGGCCTTGCTAATGATCGATTTGGTCCGAGATCACGGCTTAGACTATCTCTTAGCGGCAACCTTACTGACCGGCATTTTTCAGGTTATTTTTGGCTTCTTAAAACTGGGCCGACAAATGAAGTATGTGCCGAGATCCGTTGTTACGGGCTATATCAACGCCCTAGCGGTGTTGATTTTTCTGGCACAATTGCCGCAACTCACTAATGTTCCGCCGACGGTGTACGTGATGGCGGCCTTATCCTTGGCCATTATCTATATTCTGCCCCGTTTCACTCAAGCCTTTCCCTCTCCCCTGGTGGCGATCGCCGTCATGACCATCGCCAAGATTAGCCTCAATCTCGATGTTCCCACCGTCGGCGATATGGGCGAACTTCCCACCGCCTTACCGGTCTTTAGTCTGGCCAATGTTCCCTTTAACCTAGAGACGCTACAAATCATTTTACCGACCTCCCTCACCATGGCTATTGTGGGCTTATTGGCCTCGTTCCTCACCGCTACCCTGGTTGACGAACTCACCGATACTCCCAGTGATAAGAACCGGGAAGCCAAAGGCCAAGGTGTCGCGAACATTATCACCTCATTTTTTGGTGGGATGGCCGGCTGCGGTATGATTGGCCAATCCGTCATTAACGTCCAATCCGGCGGACGAGGGCGACTGTCAACGTTTGCTGCTGGAGTATTTCTCCTGTTTGCCATTTTGGCGTTGAGTAATTGGGTGCAACAGATTCCCATGGCGACTCTGGTGGCGGTGATGATTATGGTTTCCATTGGAACCTTCCGTTGGTCGTCGATTCAAACGATTTCCCGGATTCCCCGTAGTGAAACCGTGGTCATGCTAACGACGATGCTGCTCACGGTGGCGACCAAAAACTTTGCTTTGGGTGTCGCGACGGGAATTGTCATGAGTACGGTCTTTTTCTCTCGTAAAATTGCTGAGTTGGTCTTTGTTGATAAAGTCCTCAGTGACGATGGCAATCATCGGATTTATCGGGTTGCGGGTCAGATTTTCTTTGTCTCGATTGAAGAGTTTTTAGACTCTTTTGATTTTGATGAACTCGTCGATCGCGTCACCATTGACCTCACCCATGCTCACTTGTGGGATCAAGGGGCGGTTGCGGCGATCGATAAGGTGGTTCTCAAGTTTCGCCGTAATGGGGCGGACGTGGACCTGTTGGGCTTAAATGAAGCCAGTGCGACGCTTCTCGATAAACTGACGGTTCAGGAGGATCCAAAACTCATCAAACAATCCTAACGTCTGGCTAAGGGGGGAACCCCAATTTTTGTTACTGGCATACTTGTTATGAACTCTATTCTTCTCTGTACCGATGGTTCGTCATTTGCTGAAAAAAGCTATGACTATGGCAGTTGGTTGGCAAAGCGATTATCGGCAGAAATCTCAGTTTTGTTTGTCACCGATGTTCGCAGCCAACGGGTTGTTTCAACGGGGAATCTCAGTGGTAGTATTGGTCTTGGGGCTTCCCGAGAGTTGTTAAAAAAGTTGGTTGATTTAGAGCATGATAAAGCCAAAATCAATCACAAACGAGCGAAGTTGATTTTAACGAAAGCCAAACAAATCTTAAGTGATGCCGGAGTTCAAGACATCAAGCTGCTTCACAAAACAGGATTCTTGGTGGATTGTTTTCATGAATTTGAAGAAGATGCCGATTTAATTGTTCTGGGAAAACGAGGAGAAGCGGCAGAATTTGCCTCAGGACACCTGGGCGCAAATTTGGAACGGATTGTTCGCAGCAGCAAAAAGCCTTGTTTTGTTACCTCTCGGGAGTATCAGGAGATTGAGCGCGTTTTAATCGCCTATGATGGCAGTGAAACTGGCAAAAAGATGTTGCAGTTTTTGATTGAATCGCCTATTTTTAAGGGCTTAGATCTCCATGTGATTACGATCGCCCAAAATCCCGACAGTTCTCTAGGCATTACTCGCATTGAGGAGGCCCGTAATCAGTTACAAGAGGCGGGTTTAACTCCGGTTTGCTCCTTACAGACGGGAGAACCCGAGACGGTGATTAGCAAGTATGTCCAGGACTACAATATCCAATTGTTAGTGATGGGAGCCTATGGCCATAACCGAATTCGTCATTTGGTGATTGGGAGTACCACGGCCCAAATGCTGCGGGCCAGCAACATTCCCGTTCTGCTGTATCGTTAAATGGAGGACCATGAAACGGGGAACCGTGGCGGGATATGGAGTGACCTCAGATGAGGGAACTCATCCCTCGCCTGAGTGGATTGGCCAGAGAAGGCTTTTCAGCCACCCGGTTTTGTTTCATAATTGGGGGCAAACATTGAACAATTATGGTTGACGCTTCGACATCTGCGGCTACTCTCAATCCTTCGGTTCTGCTACAACAACTGCTCGATCGCCAGTCCCTGACGCGATCGCAGGCCAGTCAGCTCATGCAAGGTTGGCTCAAGGAGGAGATTCCCCCAGTCCTCTCCGGGGCCATCCTGGCGGCGTTGCAAGCCAAAGGGGTGGAGACGGAGGAACTGGTGGGGATGGCTCAGGTTCTGCAATCCCTCAGTCACCCGAGAACTGAGGCCCCCCTACCCACTCCCCGCATCGATACCTGTGGAACGGGAGGGGATGGAGCCTCGACGTTTAATATTTCTACCTGTGTGGCCTTTGTGGCCGCCGCTGCTGGAGTGGCGGTGGTCAAACATGGTAATCGCTCAGCGTCGAGTAAGGTGGGGTCGGCGGATGTGTTGGAAGCCTTGGGGATTAATCTCCAGGCTCGGGGTGAACGCATTGAGGCGGCGGTGTCTGAGGTGGGGGTAACGTTTCTGTTTGCTCCGGGTTGGCACCCGGCGATGAAGGCGGTGGTTCCGCTGCGGAAAACCCTGAAGGTGCGGACGGTGTTTAATCTCCTCGGTCCCCTGGTGAATCCGTTGCGACCGACGGGACAGGTGATGGGGGTCTATGATTCGGGGTTGTTGGAGACGGTGGCGAAAGCGTTAGGCCAGTTGGGACCGGAGCGGGCCATGGTGCTACATGGACGGGAACGTCTCGATGAGGCGGGATTGGCGGATATCACGGATTTGGCGGTGTTGGAGGGAGGCCAGGTGACCTCCAAGGAACTCAATCCTCGGGAGTTGGGCCTGGCGTTGGCCCCGACGGAGGCTCTACGGGGTGGGGAGATTGAGGAGAATACTGAGATTCTGCGATCGCTCCTGCAAGGAAAGGGGACTCAAGCTCAGCAAGATGTGGTGGCCCTCAATAGTGCTTTGGCTCTCCAGGTGGCGGGGACGGTTCCGATGGGAGACACGGCGGCGGGGTTGGCGATCGCCCGTGATGTCCTCCAAAGTGGCGCGGCCTGGGATAAACTAGAAACGCTAGTCCGCTTCTTAACGCCCTAGGCGACTCCTGAACTTAATTGTCTTGGGTTGGGAAGGAACAGATAGGAGTTATCCCCATGTTGCTTAACCCCGATACGGTTAAAAACGACATCGACCGCTTAACTGAGGAACAACTCCAGCAGGTCGCTGATTTTATTGCCTTTCTCAGATTTCGCGATCGCCGTCATCG
>SIHH01000026.1:6489-24466 GCA_004299065.1 Phormidium sp. SL48-SHIP
TCCAGCAGGTCGCTGATTTTATTGCCTTTCTCAGATTTCGCGATCGCCGTCATCGTTGTCCTAACTCCCATCACCTGACATCTCTGGCACATGGGTTTGTTGAGGAAGACTCGCAACTGGCTCAACTCGGGATGGATGATTATGCCCAGATGTTGCAGCAAGAAGATGGGGTATCTTAAGGCCGAGTAGGGGCGAAAAATTTTTCGCCCCTACGGCTATTTGGGTCTTCAGGATATAGGGTGGAATTTGTTGCATTGGATAGAAAACTTTTAGGGAAACCCACCCCTACCCCCTCCCAGGAGGGCATTTTTCGCCCCTACTTAACTCTTAACAGGTCAGAATTAACAATGTCTTTTGTTGGCTTACATATTCATAGCGATTACAGTCTCCTCGATGGCGCCAGTCAACTTCAGCAGCTCGTCGATCGCGCTGCTGAACTGGAAATGCCCGCGATCGCCCTCACGGATCACGGCGTGATGTACGGCGCGGCGCAACTGGTGAAAATCTGCCGAGGGAAAGGCGTAAAACCGATTATCGGCAATGAAATGTACGTCATCAATGGCGACATTACCAAACAAGAACGCCGTCCCCGCTATCACCAAGTTGTCCTGGCTAAAGATAACATTGGCTATAAAAATTTAACCAAACTCACGACAATTTCTCACCTAGAAGGGTATCAAGGTAAAGGCATTTTTTCCCGTCCTTGTGTTAATAAGGACTTACTGGCTGAATATCGCGAAGGCTTAATCGTCACCAGTGCCTGTTTAGGGGGCGAAATTCCTCAAGCTATTCTCCGCGATCGCCTCGATGTGGCCCGTCGTATTGCCACTTGGTATAAAGAGACCTTTGGCGAAGATTTCTACATCGAAATTCAAGACCACGGCTCCCGTGAAGACCGAGTGGTCAATGTAGAATTGGTACGCATTGCGCGGGAACTCGACATTGAAATTATCGCCAGTAATGACTCTCATTATATCTCTTGTTATGACGTTGAAGCTCACGACGCGCTGCTGTGCATTCAAACTGGGAAATCCATCATTGAAGATAAACGGCTGCGTTATAGCGGTACAGAATACCTGAAAACCGCTGAGGAAATGGCGCAACTGTTCCGAGATCACTTAGAGGATGAGGTGATCCAAGAGGCGATCGCCAATACCCTAAAAGTCGCCGACAAAATTAAACCCTATGACCTCTTTGGCGACACCCGGATTCCCGACTTTCCCATTCCCTCCGGCTACACCGCCGACACCTATCTCGAAGAAGTCACCTGGGCCGGCTTACTCGAACGCCTCAACGCCAAAAGCCGTAGTGAGATAAACCCGGAGTATAAAGAACGGCTAGAATTTGAACTAAAAATGATGCAACAGATGGGGTTCTCCACCTATTTCTTGGTGGTCTGGGACTACATCAAATTTGCCCGAGATCATAACATCCCCGTGGGTCCTGGACGGGGTTCAGCGGCGGGTTCTTTGGTGGCTTACTCCCTGCGAATTACCAACATTGACCCAGTACATCATGGCTTACTGTTTGAGCGGTTCCTGAACCCAGAACGCAAGTCAATGCCAGATATTGATACCGACTTCTGCATCGAACGTCGCGATGATATGATTCAATATGTCACGCAGCAATATGGGGTGGATCGAGTGGCGCAGATTGTCACTTTTAACCGCATGACCTCCAAGGCGGTTTTAAAAGACGTGGCGCGGGTGTTAGATATTCCCTACAAACAAGCCGATCAAATGGCAAAAATGATTCCGGTGTCGCGAGGAAAACCGGAAAAATTGAAAGTGATGATTTCCGATGCAACCCCTGCACCGGAGTTTAAAGAAGCCTATGATAGTGACCCCATTGTGCAACGGTGGCTGGACATGGCCATCCGCATTGAAGGAACCAACAAATCAACGGGAGTTCACGCAGCGGGGGTGATTATTTCCGCTGACCCCATTGATGAAATTGTCCCCTTGCAACGGAATAAAGATGGGGGAATTACGACCCAATATCCCATGGAAGATTTAGAATCGATGGGGATGTTGAAGATGGACTTTTTGGGGTTAAAGAACTTAACCACCATTCAGAAAACTTTGGATTTGGTAGAACAAAGCCAGGGAATCCACATTGACCCCGATGAGTTAGCCATTCATGAACGCAAAGGTCAAGCGATTCTGGCGCGGAATCCTGAGAGTCAATTACCGAAAGATATCCAAAAAACCTATAAACTCCTAGCTGAAGGGAAGCTAGAAGGAGTGTTTCAGTTGGAATCCTCGGGGATGCGCCAGGTGGTGCGGGATTTGAAACCCTCTTGTATTGATGATATTTCTTCAATCCTTTCACTCTACCGTCCGGGACCGTTGGATGCGGGTCTGATTCCCAAGTTTATTAACCGCAAACATGGTCGTGAGGAGATTGTTTACGACCATGCCATGTTAGGGTCGATTCTTAAGGAAACCTATGGTGTGATGGTCTATCAGGAGCAGATTATGAAAATTGCTCAGGATATGGCGGGGTATTCCTTGGGGGAAGCGGATTTACTGCGTCGCGCCATGGGGAAAAAGAAAATGGCGGAGATGCAGAAGCATCATGGCATTTTTATTGATGGTTGTGCCAAGAATGGGGTGGATAAAAAGACGGCTGAAGCGCTGTTTGATCAGATGGTCAAGTTCGCTGAGTATTGTTTGACCTATGACACGGAAATTTTGACGGTGGAGTATGGGGTGTTGCCGATTGGTCGCATTGTTGAAGAACAGATTTCTTGTCAGGTGTATAGTATTGATTGTTATGGCCATGTTTATACTCAACCCATTGCACAATGGCACGATCGCGGCGTTCAAGAGGTGTTTGAATATACCCTAGAAGATGGTCGCATCATTCGCGCCACGCCAGACCACAAGTTTATGACTGAATCCGGTGAAATGTTACCCATTGATGAGATTTTTGAGCGAGGCCTCGATCTCAAACATCTCAATATTGAGTTAGACTTACTCCCGGATTTATCGTTAGCCGTGGTTTAGGCGTGGTTTAAGCCTTACGGCTAGATGGATTGGATGGGAATCTCAATGGTAAATTGGCTTCCCTGGCCGGGTTGCGTATCACAGGATAACTGACCGTTATGTTGGTCGGTGATAATTTGATAACTAATGGAGAGTCCTAATCCTGTTCCTTGTCCCACGGGTTTAGTGGTGAAGAAGGGGTCAAAGATTTTCTGAGACACGTCCTCACTCATCCCCGGTCCATTGTCGCTAAACTGAATTTGGATGCGGTTGGCATCAATCATGGCGGTTGTAATGGTAATCTTGGGCTGAGTTTGCTCAGTAAAGGGAAGTAAGGCATCAATCGCATTATTGAGAAGGTTTAAAAAGACCTGATTGAGTTGACTGGGGTAACAGTTGACTCGTGGTAACTCCCCATAGGTTTTGTGAATCTTAATCCCCGGCTGTTGTCCAGGAGGATTGAGGCGGTGTTGGACCAGGGAGAGGGTGCTATCGAGTCCTTCATGGATGTCTGCCATCTTAGATTGAGATTCATCTAAGCGGGAGAAGTTCCGTAAGCCGAGGATGATACTGCGGATGCGATCGCTCCCCTTTTGCATGGAGTTAAAGATATCATGAATATCTTGATAGAGAAAATCCAGGTCAATGTCTTCGAGTCGTTTGGCAAGAGATGGCTTGAGAGACACCACCTCATTTTGATAGAGTTCGATGACTTCTTGTAAGTCGTTGAAATAGTCACGAGCATAGACGATATTCCCACCAATAAAGCTGATAGGATTATTGATTTCATGGGCCAAGCCAGCCACCATTTGTCCTAGACTTGACATTTTTTCAGTTTGAATCAGTTGGGTTTGCGTCCGCCGTAATTCTATCAATGTTGATTCTAAATCTTGGTTTTTCTGTTGTAGTTCCTGAGTGCGCTCGGCAACTTTATCTTCGAGATGATGGTTATACTCGGTTAGGCGACGGTAGAGGCGGGCATTTTCAATGGAAATTGCCGCTTGTGCTGAAAGGATTTTTAAGATTTCTAGGCGATCGCGTGTAAAGGCGCCTTGAGTGAGATTATTCTCTAAATACAACAGTCCCAAAACGGTTCCCTGTTGCACGATCGGTAAACAGAGAATCGATTGAATCTGACGGGACTGAATGTAGGGATCTTGGCTAAAAAGCTCCTCGTCCACGGCATGGGAGAGAACTACAGACTCTTGAGTTCGTTGGACATAGTGAACCAGTGAGAGGGGAAGTTGAGTTTTTGAAATAGCTAACGGTTCAGTTTCAACCTGAACCCTGATGTTCGACTCAATTTGACCTGAGGCAGCAATCTGTAACGTACCCTCTTCTATTAATAACAAATAGCCCTGTTGCGCCCCAGCATTTTCTAAGGCTAAGCTCATTAATTGCTCTAATAACTGAGGCAAGCGAATTTGTCCAGAGAGAACCTGAGTTGCTTTGAGAACCGTCCCCAAGTCCAACATATCATTGGAGTGGGCTGAATGAGTTAAGGTGCTTTGATTGACCGTCACTTTTGCATTCGGATTGCTATGGCTGAGGGTGATTTTCGGCGAGAGACTTGAGGAACTATAGTCCTGTTGCAACACAGTGCGATGTAACGTGGGATGCTCTTGCAATAACGCTTTCATTTTAGCGGTTGCCCCCCAGCGTTCATAGGCATAGTAGGCGTCTTGTAGATAGTGGTTGGCGATTTTCTCTCGGCCCAAGCTGTAGTAAAAGTCAGCGGCCCGTTCGGCGGCGATCGCCACTTCAGCCAGGAACCCCTCTTGTTGGGCCGAGGCGATGGCGCGATCGTAATAGTCCATGGCCGCTGGGATGTGGCCCTGAAGACGAGCCTGTTCGGCCTGAATCAGGTCCCATTTACTTTGATAATTCTCTGGTGCCGCCTGTCGCCATATTTCAATTTGAGCGGTGTTGGCCTGAATGGAGTCCCAGGCGATCGCCTGGTCTTCGGGAGATAACTCCGGATAGATGGCACAATTGATGAGTGTGTCATAGACATGGTAGTAACAAAAGAGCAACGAAGACAACGCCGAGTTCTGATAGTCTCCGGCTAGGGGATATTTCTCTTTCACTGTTGGCCAATCTTTAAAGATATAAGCGAGAAAGGCTTCTGCAAAATAGAGAAAAAACAGTAACATTCTATTTTGCGCAATCTCTAACGTGGCGCGATCGCTCGGTCCAAAGTACTCCCCCGCCAATCGCAACCCATTTGGCGCGTCTCCTTGTAAATTCTGCACCAATTGCCGCCAAATTCTCGCCGGATACAAGCCATGATCCTGTTTGATTTTCCCCAACAGTTCCAGATACAGGGTTTGTTTCTGTGCCACCTCCGGTAACGGCATTCCTATAACCACCATATAGCCCGCCGACCACATGGCACAGTAAGCGGCATAGACCACATCGCCAATATCCATGCCCATGGCGACAGTTTCATCTAAAGCAGAAATCGTCAAATAATGGGGTTCCTTCCAATGTTTATTAAAGGAATTGAATAACATATGAACCTTACATTTGAAGGCATCGGACGGATATTGCTCCAAAATTTTCAACGAAATTAGACCGTTATAATAGCTAGCTTCAATATCGTGGTCTGGACTGCCAATCATGCCATAGGAATAGGCGGCCAAAGCGGAGTGGCCAAACTGCAAACAGAGGTTGCGACCATTCACAACAATATGAGGCAATAACTCAGGACGAGCTTGATAGGCGGGGCCACTGACGATCGCCAAAATCCGTAATACAGCCAGTTGATACGGATCCCTCATTTCTGGATAGTTAGCGAGTTCTTCCAAGGTGGGAGTTGTTCGCACTAACTCCAACTTATTGGGATTGACCTCTAAAGGATGTCCCAGCAACTCTAACACCAACAAGGCTGTATCTAATGCCTCTAGCATTTGATTTTGAGCGATAAAAAATTGAATTTTTAATTCATAAATCTTAACTTTATCGAGGAGTGTTTTAGCTTCTTTGAAGACGATTTCTGATAGCACTTGTGCTTCAGAAAATTGTGCTTGGATGTAGTACACATCCACCGATTGGGTGTATAACTCTAACGCCAGTTTGTAGTCTGTTGTCCAGACATGATCCGGTAACAGTTGACGGCCAACATTGAGATATTCTAAGGCTGAGGCGTAGGCAGCGGCGGCTTTGGCTTTCATCGCCGCATCTAGGTTTAGCTGACTCAATTGACGGCGTTCAGCGGGATCATCAATTAAACTCGCACCCAGATTGAGAGCATTGACAATATCAAATAGACGTTCCTCTACGCCTTCTGAGCCACGATACTCGAGTAATCGTCGTCCCACCTGTAAATGGACTTCTTGTTTACAAGCATCGGGAATGAGGGAATACGCCGCCTGTTGGACGCGATCGTGGAGAAATTTATAGACAATGGCGTTCCCCGACTCTTCAATTGCCTCTGGCATCGAATCCTGATGATTTACCTGATGATTTACCTGATTATTTAAAGGAATCACTAGCCCCGCGTGAATGGCACTCCAGAGTTCCGCTGCACTTCGGGCCAGGGGAATCACTAAACCGGCATGAATAGCACTCCAAAGTTCCGCCGCTGTTTGAGCAACGGAGGCATCATTAACAATCGCTAAAATATCTAAATCAAAGTTATTACCGATGCAGGCTGCCAGTTGTAAGAGATGCTGTGTTGAAGCGTCTAACCGTTGAATTTCATAAGCCATCAGTTCAACCACGTTTTCCGTGATATCGATGCTCAGCAACTGTTCTAGGTTCCAAAACCAAGACGCTGTATCTTGATGATATTGTAATAGATTTTCACTGTAGAGATGCTTAAAGGTTTGAGTAATAAAAAACGGATTTCCTTGAGTCTTACTGAGTAATAGTTTAGAAAGAGGTTCAACGGTGGACTGGGGTTGATTGAGGGTATCACCCACCAGACCATTAACATGGTCTAAGGTGAGGGGTTTGAGAGTGAGCGTCTCAACAGTAATCCCATCTTGTTGAATTTTAGCCAGAGTTGTCATGAGTGGGTGACTGAGGCTGACTTCATTATCTCGATAGGCACCTAACATGAGTAAATTATGACTATCGGGATCAGCAATTAGCAGGTGAATTAGCTGTAATGAAGCTGGATCTGCCCATTGTAAGTCATCGAGAAACATCACCAGGGGATGTTCTGGCTGGGTAAAAACCTGAATAAAGGCACGAAACACGAGATTAAAGCGGTTTTGTGCTTCAGTAACCGGGAGGGAAGAAACAGCCGGCTGAGTGCCAATAATGAGTTCAATTTCCGGGATGACATCGGTAATAATTTGCCCATTTTTCCCTAAAGCCTGAGTGATTTTATCACGCCAACTGAGAATCTCCGCTTCAGTTTCTGTCAGCAGTTGTCGCACCAGTTCTCGAAACGCCTGAATTAGACAGGCGTAAGGAATATTTCGTTGAAATTGGTCAAATTTCCCACTAATAAAATAGCCTCGCTGACGGACAATGGGTTTGTGAACTTCTTTGACGAGGGCTGATTTACCAATCCCGGAGTAGCCGGCCACTAAGAGCATTTCCGAGGGACCTTGACTGATGCGATCAAAGGCATCGAGGAGTTGTTGAACTTCGGCATCTCGTCCGTAGAGTTTTTCAGGAATACTAAAGGTTCCTTGCTGATCTTGGCTGGCCAACTCAAACATTGGAATATGTTGTGTTGTTGTCCACTGTGTTAGACAAGTTTCTAGGTCCTTTTGGATTCCATAACTACTTTGATAGCGATCCTCTGCGGTTTTTGCCATCAGTTTTAGAACGATCGCCGAAACCGATTCAGGAAGGTCAGTACGCCGTTCATGGGGAGGACGCGGCGGTTTAGCAATATGACAATGGATCAGTTCCATCGGATCGTTCGAGTCAAAGGGGAGATGGCCGGTGAGTAATTCATAGAGCGTCACTCCTAGGGCGTAAAAATCTGAGCGATAGTCGATCGCACGATTCATACGACCCGTTTGTTCCGGGGACATATAGGCTAAGGTTCCCTGAAGAACGTTAGGACTACTAACACAGGGATTTTCTTTGCCAAGCCGAGAGGAGATGGAAAAATCAATCAGTTTCAGTGCTTGGGTTTGAGGGTTAAAGACAATATTTTCTGGCTTAAGATCTTTATGAATCAAGTGCTGTTGATGCAGTTGTCCTAACGCGATCGCAATCTTCTGGCCGATGCGTAAGGTTTGTTCTAGATCTAAAGCCTCAGGGTTAAGCCAATGGGTTAAATCTCGGCCTCCAAAATCTTCTAAAACCAAAACGGGTCGGCCCTGCCATTGTTGGAGTCCATAGGGCTTAACAATGCCGGGACAATCAAGTTGGCAGACGAGATCATGTTCATAGCGCAGCCGGGCAATATCCGCCGCCTTCGGATGGTCTGCCAGTAAGGTTTTGAGGATGACAGGACGCTGTTGCGGGTCTTCGATGGCCCGATAAACAATGGTGGTGGGATTTTCCGATAAGGTTTCGAGGACTTGGTACTGTAACAGTTTCAACATGGGGGTCAGAACCGAAAGGAAATAGTAAAGGAAAGGTCCTGGGGAGAGGTTGTAGAAACGAGGTGGGGTTGAGGTGAGGAGCGAGTGTGTAATCAGGGATCGTTAATGGGGCGATCGCAGCCTATTGAACCACCGTAACATGCCTTCTATACCAGCCCAAACCAAAACCACGGGAATAAACAAGCGTAGATACCAGGGAGACAGTTTTCCGTTCCAGGGTAGGCCTTTGCGGTAGCGAATTTGGTCGGCCCAACGGCGAAGCACAAGGATAGTGGGTTCTTGCAAGTCCCAAATTTGGCAGTAGGGGGCCGTACTCCCAGACGCATCGATGAGGCTGTTCACGGCGCGACGGGCAGCTTCGTTAGCCGCTTCCATGGTGGCTAAGTCTGTGTTGGTACGGACATAGTCCGAGGCTAGGAACAGAAAAGCCGCGATTGACCAGTTCATGGGCGGCACTCATTCCGACAATGCCCCCTCCGAGAATGATTACTTTGGTCATAGGATCCTCATAAGGCTATAGGGGTTGTCTGGATTCAGGAGTCAACTCTTGTTTTATAACTTATATTCGGCTCAGATCGACTTGTGTTAAGTTTTTTTAGGTTTGAGTCTCGTTTGGGAACAGTGTTGGAAACCTAAGATCTGTCATTGCCTGTGTCTGAGCCGGTCTGTTAAGATGGCCATCTAGCCTCGTGTTTGGCATTTGGGAGTCCCGGTTATGGTTAAAATTTGCTCGCGCCGTCGAGTTGGTGTTCAACAGGTTTACGATATTGGGGTCGCAAAAGACCATAATTTCCTCTTAAAAACGGGTCTCGTAGCCTCCAATTGCTTCAATAAATCTCACTCGATGGCCTATGGCTATGTCACTTATCAAACGGCTTATTTAAAAGCCAATTATCCGGTGGAATATATGGCGGCGTTATTGACCGCCAACAGTGGTAATCAGGACAAGGTGCAAAAATATATTGCCACTTGTATGAGTATGAATATCACCGTGCAACCGCCGGATATTAATCATTCCAATGTGGATTTTACGCCGGTGGAGGGGCAAAAGATTTTATTTGGACTCTCGGCGGTGCGAAATTTGGGTCAGGGGGCGATCGATTGTATTTTGAGAGCGCGAGAGGAGGGACCCTTTGAGTCGTTGGCTCAGTTGTGCGATCGCGTCGATCTCCACGCTGTCAACCGCCGGGCCTTGGAAGCGTTGGTCCAATGTGGCGCTCTCGATCGCTTCAACCCCAATCGCAAGCAACTGATGGAACATCTCCCCTTGGTGATTGATTGGGCTGGATCTCGCGCTAAGGAACGCAGTGTGGGCCAGTTTAATCTGTTTGACCAACTCGGGGAAGATCCTCAAAATAACCAGGATGATAACGGCTTTGATGGGGTTCCTCAAGCGCCCCAGATAGAAGATTATCAGCCCATGGAGAAGTTGAAGCTCGAAAAAGAACTCCTCGGCTTCTATGTGTCAGATCATCCCCTGAAACCGATTCAGAAAACCTCACGACTGCTGGCCCCGGTGAACCTCAATGAAATGGAAGACCAACATGAGAAGGTGATGGTGAGTGCCATTGTCATGTTGAGTAGTCTCAAACCGATTGTCACCAAAAAGGGCGATCGCATGGCCATTGTCCAACTCGAAGACCTCACCGGACAAGTCGAGGCGGTAGTATTCCCCCGCACCTATGAGCGGGTTCACCAACATCTGATTGAAGACGCGCGGCTGATTGTCTGGGGGAAAGTCGATCGCCGCGACGATAGCGTGCAATTAATTGTCGAGGATGCTGAACCCATCGAACGGGTGCAGATGGTTCTGGTGAAACTCAATCCTGAACAAGCCGGGGATATCCAGCAACGTCATCAACTGCGGGATGTGTTGCGATCGCAGGTTCCCGAAGACAGTAAACCCAAAGTTCCGGTGATTGGCGTGATTGCGGCGGGCCATCAGCGTCAACTGGTGCGGCTGGGCCATCAGTTCCAGGTGATGGACTGTGATCAGGCGGTGGCGGCCCTGAATCGGGCCGGTTATCCCGCTCGTCGCCATTCTTTGGCCAAAGTGTAGGGGAAGTCTTCGCCGCCTGGATATAGGGCAATTCCAGTGGGGATTCTGATCCCCTCTCAACTCAGACGAATAATAAACCTGATACCATAGCAAATTACCGTGGTTGGATAGGGTTGGGTTTGAACGATATCAAGTCCCTGCTGCGTTCAACATTTGATTTTAAGGAGGAACAGTCATTGTCTCGCCGTTATTTGTTTACCTCGGAGTCCGTCACTGAAGGACATCCTGATAAAATCTGCGATCGCATCTCCGATTCCATCCTCGATGCATTGCTGGCCCAAGATCCCAAAAGTCGTGTCGCGGCGGAAGTCGTGGTCAATACGGGGTTAGTCTTAATTACCGGAGAAGTTAGCACCCAAGCCAAAGTTGATTATGTCAAACTGGCGCGAGAAAAAATTGCCGAAATTGGCTATACCGACGCGGAAAATGGCTTTTCTGCCAATAGCTGCTCAGTCTTAGTTGCCCTCGATGAACAATCCCCCGATATCGCCCAGGGGGTCGATGCGGCCCAAGAACGGCGCGAACAGGCGAGTGATGCGGAACTCGATGCTGTCGGTGCTGGGGATCAGGGCCTCATGTTCGGCTTTGCTTGTGACGAAACCCCGGAACTGATGCCGCTTCCCATTAGTTTGGCTCACCGACTCTCTCGCCGTCTGACTCAGGTGCGTAAATCCGGTGATTTGCCCTATCTCCGTCCCGATGGCAAAACCCAAGTCACGGTGGTGTATGAAGATGGTAAACCCGTGGGGATTGATACGATCCTGATTTCGACGCAACATACCGCCAGTATTGAGGGGATGAGCGACGAGAAAGCGGTGCGCGATCGCATCCAACAAGACCTCTGGACTCAGGTGGTGCAACCGGTGTTTGGCGAAATGACCGTTCAACCGGACGAGAAGACTCGTTTTCTGGTCAATCCCACCGGTAAATTTGTCATTGGCGGTCCCCAAGGGGATTCAGGACTCACAGGACGCAAAATCATTGTCGATACCTACGGCGGCTACTCCCGTCACGGAGGCGGGGCCTTTTCCGGCAAAGATCCCACCAAAGTCGATCGCTCCGCCGCCTACGCCTGTCGCTACATTGCTAAAAACATTGTCGCCGCTGGCTTTGCCGAAAAATGCGAAGTTCAAGTCAGTTATGCCATTGGCGTGGCCCAGCCGACCAGTATTTTCATTGAAACCTTTGGCACCGCTAAAGTCGATGAGGAGAAACTACTCGGGGTGGTTAACGATATCTTTGAACTGCGTCCGGCGGGAATTATCCAGGCCTTCAATCTCTCCCGTCTCCCCAGCGAACGTGGAGGACGCTTCTTCCAAGAAACGGCCGCCTACGGCCACATGGGACGCACTGATTTAGATCTGCCCTGGGAACATACCGATAAAGTCGAGGCCCTGAAAGCGGCGTTGACTCCCGCTGTCTCCGCTGGACGTTAGGATCTAACTCATTCTAGGTTGAGTCTAGGTCTAACTTGGGGCGATGGCGATCGCCCCAAAAATGCTAGTCTATGGCATTGGTAGTCTACGGCATTGATGGATAGAGGCAAATCGTCTATGGTGATTGCCATTGCCCTATCCATCCCACAAGCCTTATGAGTGCTACCCTACAAAACATCAACTGGACTAAACTGCAAAACGGGTCTGACATTCGCGGCGTTGCCCTTCCCGGCATCCCCGACGAACCCGTCAACCTCACCCCAGATATCGCCGAAACCCTCGGCAAATCCTTTGTCCGCTGGCTCAGTGAAACCCTCAACAAACCGGCCAGCGACCTAACCATCAGTTTAGGACGAGATAGCCGCCTCTCCGGACCTGACTTAATGGCCGCCACCACAAGCGCCATCCGCAGTCTTGGCTGTCGCGTCTATGACTTCGGTTTAGCCTCCACCCCGGCTATGTTCATGAGTACCGTCAGCCCCGACTTCAACTGCGACGGGGCCATCATGCTCACCGCCAGCCATTTACCCTTCAACCGTAACGGCTTCAAATTCTTTACCGGCGAGGGAGGATTAGGCAAACCCGATATTAGCGCCATTCTCAAATTTGCCGCTGATCAAGACTTCCCTGAACCCGCCGAAGGCGGAACGATTGAGACTCGTGATTTCATGGGGGTGTATGCCGAAGGACTCGTCAAATTAGTGCGAGAAGGGGTCAATCATCCGCAACAGTTTGAACAGCCGTTAAAGGGACTTCATATTATTGTTGATGCTGGAAATGGTGCGGGTGGCTTTTACTGCGATCGCGTCCTCAAACCCCTAGGCGCAGACACAACGGGCAGCCAATTTTTAGACCCCGACGGGACATTTCCCAACCATGTCCCCAACCCAGAAAATGAAGCCGCTATGGCGGCAATTTCCCAGGCTGTCTTAGCCCAAAAGGCTGACTTTGGCATTATCTTTGATACCGACGTCGATCGCGGCGCAGCAGTCGATCCCCAAGGGCAAGAACTCAACCGAAATCGCCTCATCGCCTTGATTTCCGCCGTTGTCCTCAAAGAACATCCGGGTTCGACCATTGTCACCGACTCCATCACCTCCGAAGGCTTAACCACCTTCATTGAACAAGACCTAAAGGGCGTGCATCATCGCTTCAAACGGGGCTATAAAAATGTCATCAACGAGGCAATTCGTTTAAATCACGAAGGTCAAGAATCTTGGTTAGCCATTGAAACCTCGGGTCATGGGGCGATGAAGGAAAACTATTTCCTAGATGATGGCGCTTATCTCATTACTAAATTGTTGGTTGAGTTGGCTAAATTAAAATTAGAAGACAAAGCCTTATCGGATTTAATTGCCAATTTGCAGGAACCCGCAGACAGTGCGGAGTTACGCATGAAAATCGGCGTTGAGGACTTTAAAGCCTATGGCAATCAGGTCATTGATGCCTTAAGCCAGTTTGCCGAGAGTCATGACGGCTGGCAGGTGGTTCCTAAGAACTATGAAGGGGTGCGCGTCAGTTGTCAATCCCCCGAAGAACAGGGCTGGTTCTTGTTACGTTTGTCGTTGCATGATCCAGTTATTCCTCTAAATATCGAATCCAATGTTGAGGGAGGAGTGAGTCAGATTGCGAAGACACTTTTGGGATTCTTAAAACAGTTTGACAAGCTGGATTTGTCGGCATTTGAAGGTTGAGGAAAAACCCGACAACCCTAGATAGGGGACAATGGATTGATCGTTGTCCCCTGCCGCGATTAGCCCGAGTTGATGAACATAAAGTGGTCGGGGTTAAGGCTGGCTGAATCCACCTGATTGAGAATCGCGAGAGTCTCGTCTCCTGCTTGAATGAGGGTATTCTCTGCCGCTTGAACCCAGGTCACCGACTCAACCGTTAACCCCTGGGAGAGTCCGAGACGATCCTCTCCCACTGTAAAGTCCTGAATCAGATTTTCACCCCCATCTGGGCGCAGAACAAAGACATCCTGACCCTCGCCACCAATGAGGGTATCATCTCCCAAATCCCCAGATAGAACATCATTCCCAGACCCCCCAATTAGGAAATCATCCCCATCCCCTCCAACGAGAGTATCATGGCCCGACCCGGCTTCGAGGGTATCATGACCCGCCCCACCAACCATGAGATTATCACCGCGTTGATTCATCAGGTACGTTTCCTGGTCTGGGTTCCCCCAAATCGTGTCATCCCCATCCCCCCCAAAGACAGCCACAATTTGGGTTTCTTCATCCAGGATTAGGGGTTGGCCGGCCAGGCGACTGGGGGATTGGCGCGTGAGATCAATCCAACTATTAGAGCGAATCGCCGCTGCATTGAGGAGATGCTGTCCTTGGCGATTTTCCAAATATCGTCGGTCTGGGTCGAGGGGAGCGCCATAGTCTGGAGTATAGATATAGCTCTGATTGGCGATCGCCTCATCCCCATAGACCCGTAAATCCCAGCGATTCAAAGTTCCTAGCGTCGTCCCTTGCGTATTCTCAACCGTGAGAATCCAATCTCCCTCGCTGCGTTCACCCCAATTGAAAGTACTGCTAAACGTGAAGTTAATCCCCTGTTGATAGGAGCGTCCTAAGTTCAAGAAATAGGGGTTTAGGGTAAAAGCCGTCGGATTGTCCCGAAACTCCGAGAAGCTGACCTGGCCATTCGTGCCAATCTCAAGTTCTTGTAGTTGCGGACCGTTAAAGAGGAGACTCTCGGTTCCGCTGGGGGAGGTCAGGGTGATGATTAAATCTTCAATGGAGTCATGGGAAATATCGATATCAATCTCGGTATGTTGCAGTTCAACCCCAGCGGGGAGAGTCAGGGTTTGGGAGACCTCACTCAAGCCAACGAGGGTAACGGGAACCGTTGAGGTTTGACTGAGGCTGGCCTCCGTCTCCCAAGTTCCTTGAACCGATGTATTCAGGGGTTGTAATACCCTCTGTTGTGCGGTCCAAGTTTCCGACAGCCGCACCGCCGCATGAGCATCGACCCGACCAAACCCATAGTCATGATTAACATGAAGACCTCCCCCGTTCCAATTGACGGCCCCATTAAAGCGCCAATCGGGATGAGTGACGTGATTTTGGCGAGCGGAGTAAGCAAGAATTTCTTGCACATCCCGATAGCCAAGATTCGGGTTCGCTTCTAGCATCAATGCAACCACCCCGGAGACCATCGGTGCAGCGGCGGAGGTTCCGTTAAAGGTGTTGGTATAATTAAGGTCTGCCAGGTTTTCACCGTTGGAGAGGAAACGTCCCCGGTTAGACCCATAAGGTCCCATCAAATCAGTGGTGACAATCGTCCCAGGACGTCCCTGGCTGGGATCTCCATCACCAAAGGCGGACACGAGTAAGTTAGACCCTTGATTGCTATAAGGCGCGGCCACGCCATAACCATCGATCGCCGCGACAGCGATGGTGTAACGTGAGTTGACAACATTGTTGTAGTTAGCGTGATAGCCTAGACTCTCGCGCTCATTCCCCGCCGCCCAGACAAAAACGGTTCCCATCCCGTCACGACCGGAGATAATTCCTGTCTCAACGGAATCTTCCATCCAGGCTGTCGACTCCTGATTGGACTTCCAACTGAACGGATATTTCGGTCCCCAACTATTATTAGAAATGTCAAAATTGGCTTGAGCCAAGAGAGACTGTTCCGTCACATTTGAACCCAACGGTAGGAAAAACGTATTAAACTCAAATCCCGTTATTTCTGAGTTGTAGGCAATTCCCCTGGTTCCTAAGCCATTGGCGGCTCCCGCAATAATCCCGGCTACGGCGGTTCCGTGGTTGTCCATCCAAAATAGAGGAGTTCTGAAAGGTAGCTGTTTGGCTTCTAGGAAGTTAGGGGGATGGTTACTCTGAAGATTTTCATGATCGGCTTGAATTTTTGAGTCAATGATGCCAATTCGGACCCCCCTCCCACTATAATCATCCCAAACATTAACGGTATTGGGGTTTTCATCGATTAGATTTAAATCGACCCCAGGCGTACGTCCCCCTTGACCGGTGTTGTAAAGGTACCACTGTTGAGGAAACAGCGGATCATTCGGTAGTTGCATGGTCACCCTTAGATCTCCAAATATCTCATGGATTAGAAAAAAGCGGATCAAAAAGGCGGTGCGTCAACAGCGCACCGACCGGATTGATAACGGTAAAAGCTTAATGTCTCAGGCGAGAAACTAAGGATTTACCGGAGATTTAGGGATAGAGACCACTGACGGACGGACGATTTACGCGGCGAAGGTTTTAAGTCAGTGACGATCTCCTCCGTATTCTAATCGTCCCAAAGAGCCTCGTCAATGGTCTTGAGGGGGTTGAGCGATCAACCGTCACCAATCCATGGTGACAAACTGGTCTGGAGTTAACAGACTCGAATCCACATCATTGAGAATTGCTCGGGTTTCGGTTCCTTCTTCAAGGATGGCATCAGCCCCGGCTTGGCTAATGGTCAGTGCTTCTTGAGTCAGACCATCGGCTAAGCCAATTTGGTCAGCTTCGGTGTTAAAGTCGGTGATGATATTCTCCCCACCATTGGGACGCAGGACAAAGGTATTATTGCCACCGCCCCCAATGAGGGTGTCATCTCCTAAATCGCCCGAAAGGACATCATCACCCTCACCGCCTTCAAGGATGTCATTTCCCTGACCGCCAAAGAGGGTATCATTGCCCTCACCAGCGCTAATCTGGTCATCGCCGAGACCCCCCATGAGGAGGTTATCGCCTCGGGGATTGATGAGCGTATTATCTCCCTCATTACCCACGAGAGTATCATTGCCATCGCCTCCCCAGACGTTTTCAATCTGGGTCGTTTCATCAATGGTCAGAGGTTGACCCGCCAAGACTCCCGTTGCTCCTGGGTTAATGTCAATGAGACTATCGGAACGCATGGCAGCGGCGTTAATGCTATGGGTTCCCTCAGGATTGCTCAGAACTTGGCGATCGGGGTCATCTAAGCTGCCATACTCTTCGGTATAGATGTAGGCTTCATTGGGGGTGGCCTCATCGCCATAGGCCCGTAAATCCCAATTGTTGAGGGTTCCCCCGGTGCCAGATTCCCCATCTTCGAGGGTTAAGGTCCATTCTCCCTCACTGGTTTCACTCCAGTTGAAGGTACTGGAGAAGGTGAAATCAATGCCATCTTGGTAAGACTCACCCAGTTCGATGGCGATGGGGTCGTCCGTAAAGGCTTGGGGATTATCACGAAATTCGGCGAAGGGAGCCTCTAGTGGATTTCCCATCTCATCGGTTAACGTGATGGTCTCTAGTTGGGAGCCGTCAAATAAGACACTCTCGGTTCCGGAGGGGGAGGTGAGGGTAATGACTAAATCTTCGATGGCCTCATGGGAAACATCCACCGCAATCTCAGTCTGTTGCAAGTCCAAGCCTTCGGGAAGGGTAACGCTATCAGAAACCGTGGCCCCATCGGGAATCTCCACCGGCGCAGCGGAACTCTCAACGAGACTAGCTTCATTAACCCAGGTGCGTTGTGGGTGTTGGTCAGCCGAGAGATTTTGAAATCGCCAACTTTCCGCTAAACGGACGGCGGTATGACCATCGACCAGACCAAACCCGTAGTCATGATTAGCATGGAGACCTCCACCATTCCAAGTTTCGGCACCATTGAACTGCCAATCGTCGTGAGTGGGGTCGTTTTGTCGTGCGGAATAGGCCAGAATTTCTTGCACATCCCGATAGCCGAGATGGGGGTTGGCTTCGAGCATTAACCCCGCCACACCGGAGACCATGGGAGCAGAGGCAGAGGTGCCATCAAACCGATTGGTGTAGTTGAGGTTGGGGGTATTCTCAGGTACTTCCCGTAGGTTTGGGTTATAGCCCAAATAGCCCATAAAATCAGTGCTGGCAATGGTTCCTGGGATTTCTTCTCCATCGCCATCTCCAAAGGCAGACACGAGGAGATTGGCTCCCTGGCTACTATAGGGAGCGCCAATCCCTTGACCATCAATGGCGGCAACGGCGATGGTGT
>SIHH01000293.1 GCA_004299065.1 Phormidium sp. SL48-SHIP
TTCCCTAACGCATCATCGTGATCAACCCCTGTTGCCCTAACAACAGTTCTCGGATGAGGCTGAAAATCCCCACCCAGATAATGGGGGAAATGTCAACCCCTCCTAGGGGGGGAATGAGTTTGCGGGTGGGAATCAGGAACGGTTCTGTGGGTACGCCAATGAGGTTGAAAGGAAATTTGTTGAGTTCCGCTTGGGGATACCAGGTGAGAATGATGCGGAAAATCATGAGAAAGGTCATCAGACCGAGGATAATTCCTAGAGTCCAACTGGTTAAGGTGAGGGTATTCATGGCTTGGCTTGATTTCGGCTAGAATGTTAAGGTTTGTAACTTTTGGCTGAGACTATTGTATCTCGATCGCCACCTCGGCGATCGCCCCAATTGCCCTCTCGTTTGGGGCTAAACCCAGCCTTGCCGCACCTAGACAAATCTGAGAGTTGCCTTCCCAAGCGTCCCAGAAGTCGTTACACTGAGTAAAGCAATATTTCTGATCGTTTCGTTTTAAGGAAGCGAATAATATGACCCCTTCTTTGATGAACTTTTTCTATAGCCTCTTGGCTGGCGGAATTATCGTTGTAATTCCGGTCGTGGTGGCCCTGGTTTTCTTGAGCCAACAAGACAAAGTATCTCGGTCTTAGATCCGTTTTTGATGGCGATCGCAGCAGGTGAGTCAAGTCTATCCCGTAAAACCTAGCTTCTTCTCCAGGGACGTTCGCGACCCTGGAGATTCGCCTCGTAAGTCGCTAAGATGGGGACTGAAGTAGGAGAGAGGCTAATGGTAAACATCGGACTGGGCTTAAGCAGCCTGCTGCACGCAATCAATACTCCCCCCGTCCTAGCTCAAGTCGCCTACGGCTTTGGCTGGGGCAGCTTAATGGGCATTGTCCTTGTCCTGTGCGGTGTTGCCCTGTATTTGCTACGGACAACCCGACCCAACTTGGCACGGGATCACGATATCTTTTTTGCCGCCGTAGCCTTGCTTTGTGGCGGTATTCTCTTTTTCCAAGGATGGCGGCTGGACCCCATTCTTCAATTTGGTCAGTTCCTGATGACCGGTTCAGCGGTCTTTTTTGCGGTTGAAAGCATCCGCATGAGAGGAATCGTCACCCAACAGGCGAAACGCAACGCGCCAATTGTGGATGACGAGCGGGATGTGAATCCCGACTATCAGTCCTACGAGTACGAAGCCGAACTCGAAGAACTCGAACCCTACGACCCCTATCCCCCCACCCGTCGCATTCCCGGCAGCCGAGACGTTCCCCGGCGATCGCCGCGAGAGGCCTATAGCGATGAACCCCGTCGTCCTCCCACTCGGCGTAGTCCAGGGAGTCCCCCGACGGGTCGTCGTCCCCCGACTAGTCCTGCCAGCGAAGGTCCCCCGCCCCGCAAACGCCGACCTCGACCCGATGCCAAAAGTCGTCAGGTGGACTTGAAATACAGCAATTGGAACGATGACGAGGTCTATGATGCCCCCTACGGCGAGGCCCCAGCTGGACCGCGTCCGGCCCGTCGTCCTCCCGGCCGCAGTTCAGGGCCGGCGAGTAAGCCTGATACGAGTAGTCGGCGATCGCGTCCCCCCCAAGGCCGTCCCGCTCGTCCGAAAAAACAAGTCGAAGCGCGTTTAGACGACGATTACAGCGACGACCGCTACAGCGACTTCTACGCCGACGATCCCAGCGGCGGTCCCGTTAGCCCCCCCAGCCAAGATGACCGGGGCGGTAGCAGCGACTATGATGTCTACGATCGCACCCCCAATCTGCGAGATCAGGCGCCTCCGGTCGTCTCAGACGACGATCCACTCCCCGACGATGACGAGTATGGCGATCGCTTCGGTCCCAATCCCTATGACGACGAACTCGAAGACGATAACTCCAATCAGTTTGATCGCTAAGGCGATCGCAGCGGAACCCGAGTTGTGGTAAATCGGAGACGACAACAACGACGATGGCGATGGAACTGGCGACGGCGACTCAAACCCGTGGCCCTATCCGTCGCCATCAGTTTTGGCTTAGGTGGACTCAGCGGCTGCGTCGGCAGGGGTCCCCAACCCCCGGCGGCCCTCGATAGCTATTATCGCGACCAACAGCCGGCCCTCAGTGGCGATGGACGCTTACTGGCCTTCGTTTCCGGTCGCGATGGCACCCAAAATATCTTGCTGTATAACCTACAGCGACAACAATTTATTAACCTGCCCAACTTGAACCGGGATGATGCGATCGCCGAGTCTCCCAGCCTCAGTTATAGCGGACGCTATATTGTTTATCTTGCCAGCGATCGCGGTCGGCCCGAAATCGAACTCTACGATCGCATCACTCGCCGCACCCAAGTCCTCAGCAGCGGTTATCGCGGTTGGGTTCGCCACCCCAAAATCAGCCCCGATGGTCGCTACATCGTCTTTCAAACCGGACGACGGGGACAATGGGATATTGAAATCCTCGATCGCGGTCCCAACGTCGAACTTGATCGCCGACAATAATCGCCATAAATTATTAAATAATAATTATTAGAATTACTCAAAAAAGAGGTATGAACGACAAAAAACAACCTGGAATTGACCCAAAAAGCAAACCAAGGCTATTGTCAATCTGGCGTTTTAGCCTCTATAGTTTCCTGATTTCAACCCTAAGTAGTTGTGCCGCCTATCCCCGTTTACTGAATACCCCCGTTGACCCAGCCGGGCGAAGCTTGAACTCCCCCGCCGCCGACCTATCCCCGTCCATATCCGGCCGGTATATCGTCTTCGTCTCCGAACGAGAACAACGACAGGATATCTATCTCTACGACCAACAAAACCAACGCACCATCGCCCTACCCGGACTCAACGCCCTCGACACCATCGCCGAAACCCCCAGCGTCTCCACCGACGGTCGCTATATCGTATTTGCCGGAAATCGCCAGGGTCGCTCAGGAATCTTTATTTATGACCGGGAGACCCGACAATTGCGGAATCTGACCGAAAACCTCAACGCCACCGTCCGTAACCCGACCCTCAGTGCCAATGGTAGCACTGTCGCCTTTGAAGCCAACCTCAATGGCCAGTGGGATATTCTGGTCTATAACCGCGACGGACAACCCCTAGATTTACCCACTCCCGTCCGTTAACCCACCCTCAAATCCCTTTGCCGAGTTGTATCATGACTGTCTTCTGGTTTCGCCATAGCCTTTCGAGTCTCCTCAGCCTAGGACTCCTGACCGGAATCGTTGCCCCCTTGCCGCAACTGGCCCCCCAGCGGGCGATCGCCCAAAACCAAGACGAACAGACCAACATCCGAGTTTACGACCAAGCCAGTCCCGCCGTCGTCGCCATCGTTGCCGGCAACTCCAGCGGTAGCGGTAGCATCATCACCCCCGATGGCCTCGTCCTCACCAACGCTCACGTCGTGCAACAAGCCTCCGGGCGAACCGTCACCGTCCGCCTCCCCAACGGCGACGAATACACCGCCGACATCCTCGGCTTTGACCCCAACGGCCAAGACCTAGCCGCCTTACAACTTCGCAACGCTCGCAACCTGCCCACCATCGACATTGCCAGCCCCGACTCCGTCCGCGTCGGGCAGCGGGCCTTTGCGATCGGCAGTCCCTTCGGCTTAGAAACCACCTTCACCGTCGGCATTATCAGCCGCATCGACCCCGACGAAGGAACCATCCAAACCGACGCCGCCATCAACCCCGGCAACTCTGGGGGGCCACTCCTCAACTCCAACGCCGAAATGGTCGGAGTCAACACTGCCATTTTTTCCGTCGGTCGCGAAAGCGGCAACATTGGCATTGGTTTCGCCATTCCCATCAGCGACGTCCAACCCTTCCTCACCGCCATTCGCCAAGGACAGGGATCTGAAACCGCCAGAACCGGCAGTCGTCTCCCCGGTTCCCAAACCCCCCGTTCCGTGGAACTCAACGGCCCGCCTATTCGCAGCACATTGGGGCCAGACTCCAATGTCTTGCCCGGAGATAACAGCTACTTCAACGCCTACAGCTTTGAAGGACGGGCCGGACAAACCGTGTCCTTAGATCTCACCTCGAATGACTTTGACGCTTATCTGATTTTGCTCGACTCCAACGGTAACTCCGTCGCCCAAGATGACGATGGGGGGCCGGGAACCGATGCCCGCATTGTGACCCAACTGCCCGAGAGCGATACCTATATTCTGCTGGCGAACTCCTTTCGTGGCGGCGAGTCCGGTGACTACGAACTCACACTCCGCAGTCAAGGTGGTCAACCGAGTTCTAGTGGTCAGGGCCGTGTGCTACTCAATGAAACGGGAGTCTTACGCACAGGCGATCCCAGTTTGCCCGAGGATGGGAGTCTTTTCCATCAATATGAATTTTCAGGACAAGCCGGACAGTCGATTACGATTCGCCTCGAAAGCTCAGAATTTGATACCTATTTGCTCTTGTTTGATAATGACGGCAATCTCATTGGTCAAAATGATGATATCCGTCCAGGAAACACCGACTCTGAGTTAACTGTTCGTTTACCCGAAACCCGAGACTATATTGTGGTGGTCAACAGTTATGACGATACGGGACGGGGACGCTATCGGTTAACGGTTGAGGAAAA
>SIHH01000027.1 GCA_004299065.1 Phormidium sp. SL48-SHIP
ATCCGTCGCCCTCGTTGACCTCCTCATCGACCAAAACCAGCCCCAACGCGCCTTTGAATGGGCCAACCGCGTCACC
Source organism: Phormidium sp. SL48-SHIP (assembly GCA_004299065.1). Classification (GTDB taxonomy): domain Bacteria; phylum Cyanobacteriota; class Cyanobacteriia; order Cyanobacteriales; family Geitlerinemataceae; genus Sodalinema. The sequence continues at coordinate 77 of SIHH01000027.1, forward strand.
ACCTACGAACTCGCCGACTATAACCGTCTCATCGGCGTGCGAGTTGCCAACCCCGAAGCCCAAGCCGCCATCGACGACTGGAACAACCAACATCAACAAGTCCAAGCGCTGCGCCAACAACTCCAAGATGACTTCAGCGAAGCCCTCGCTGACCAAATGCGCGACCTAGAAGCCCAAGTCAATCAACAAGCCGAAACCCTCGCCAACAGCTACCCCGAAGTCGCCGAACTCTTTGAAATCGAACCCGAAGACCTCAGCCAACTGCAAGCCAGCCTCCCCAGCGGAACCGTCGTCTTGCAACCCGTTCTCCTCACCAACATCCAAAACGTCCCCGACAGCATCGCCCTCTTCCTCCTCAGCCGCGACCATCTCAGCGTCCAGAAAGTCCCCATCGACGCCGATGACTTCAACGATTGGGTGACAGACTATCGCCAAATGCTCGAAAGTGGCGACTCTGACTATCTAACCCTTGCCACACCCCTCTACGACCACCTCATCCGTCCCATCTCCGAGGAGCTTGAAGCCCTCAACCCCCAACAACTGGCCATTATCGCCACCGGGTCCCTGCGCCAATTCCCCTTTGAAACCCTCTGGGATTCTCAGGAGGAAACCTTCCTACTCGAACAGTACCCCATCCATTACCTGACTCGTCTATCAAGTCGTTCCCGGCTCGCCAATCCCGCCTCCTCCCAAACCTTCCCCCTCTGGCTCATTCCCCTGCTGCTGGGAGTGCTTGGCCTTGGCGCGACTCTCAAACAGCATCGGACCCTGGGAGGAACCCTAATCGCCGCCGCCTTCGTTTCGGCCCTCGTCTCACCGCGACTGGTTCCCGGCTACCGAGTTCTCGGTTTCGCCAATCCCCAAACCCAAGACCCCTTTAATCTCCCCGGAACTGAAGCTGAAGTCGATGCACTGCTGGCGTTGGCCCCAGACAGCCAGATTTACCGCCAAGACGGCGCCACTCTGGAGCAGTTCAAACGTCAATCTCCCCGTCATCGCTATCTACATCTCGCCACCCACGGCTGTTTTCAGCAATTGGGCTGTTGTTTGTCGGGGAACGAGATTTGTGAGGATCAGGACCAACGAGAAACCCACATGGAGGCCAACACGCTCTTATTCGCCGATGGAGAATATCCCCTGGCGGATGCGGCGTTACTGGGGTTGGAGGACACGGAATTGGTGGCCTTAACGGCCTGTCAGACGGCGTTACAGACGAATCGGGATGGGGATGCCATTATGGGCATGGCCTATGTCTGGGAACGCGCCGGGGCGCGGGCCTTGATGGCGACGTTGTGGAATGTGGATGATGCGGCGACGGAGGCGGTGGTGAGCGAGTTTTATCGTCTGATGATGCAGGAGGGGTTGAGTAAAGCTGAGGCGTTGCGGCAGGCGAAGTTGAGTCAGGTTCAGAGTCATCCTTATTTTTGGTCGCCGTTGATCTTGATTGGCGACCCCCGCTAGGTCGTCAGGACTGGATTTAACCGCGAAACCGCTCGATGAGTTCCTCTCGTGAGAGGTGCAGCAGCAGGGGCATTACTTCACGAGAGGGTTTTGGATGCTTCGGTAGGGCGTTGTCAAAGGGTTTCCGGGTCAATTCCCAACTCCCGCAGTTTCGCCAAAGCGCGATCGCGTTCCTGTCTCGCCAAATCCCGTTCTGCAAACAACTCCCCCGGCTCCTTAAACGGCTCCCCATCAGGATGATAGAGTTCTAACCCCTCTCCCGAGAGTTCAAAGCGAATCTTCAACAGCGGCGACGTCCAGGGTAAATGCAGCGGCGTGACTAACACAAAGCTATCCGTTGCCGCCGCCCGTTGATATCCCCAAAAATCATGAGATTGGGGATTATAGAAAAACATCTCCAGCACCCCATATTGCTCATAAAACTGCTGTTTCGCCGCCATCTCGCTCATGGTGTTACTGGGGGAGAGAATTTCAAACACCACTTGGGGCGCAATGTTGTCTTCCTCCCATTGTTTGTAACTGCCTCGGTCCCCATCAGGGCGACCAAACACCACCATGGCATCGGGGGCCTGACAAGGTGCAGGAGGACGCTCAACGGGAACCGGATACCAGAGCAAATCCCCGGCCACAAACGCCATCTCATCCTTAAGAAGTTGTTTGAGATTGGTGACTAAACGGACAATCCAACGATACTGGAGCGTGTTTTCTGCCATCGGTTTACCGTCCGAATCGGGGTAGAGCAGTTCTGAAGGAACAGGGGTGTGAACCATGAGTCCAGGCTGGCGTGAATCAACAGTGATTCTATTTTAATGTTGAACTTCATCATCGATCGCCGGGTTCAGACCCTAGAAATTAGAAGATTTCCTATAATTTGAAGCATGAATGGCTGTACCTAAACAGTGGGATGACTGCTATGACGATCGCCTCTGAGAAAACCCAAGCCCCCATCATCTACCCCGATTGCGACGGAAACCCCATGTCCGACAACACCAAGCAATTCCGTTGGATTGTCACGATTAAGGAGAACCTAGAAATTCTCTTTGCTGACCGCGACGATATCTTCGTAGCTGGAGATTTACTCTGGTATCCCCAGGAAGGTAATAATAAACTGCGCCAAGCCCCTGATGTCATGGTGGCGATTGGACGACCGAAGGGCGATCGCGGCAGTTATAAACAATGGGAAGAAGAGAACATTGCCCCGCAAGTGGTCTTTGAAATCCTCTCCCCCGGTAATCGCCTTAAAGAAATGGCGAAAAAGCTCAAGTTTTATGACCAGTATGGCGTGGAGGAATACTACATCTTCGATCCAGATCGCCTCGACTTTCACGGGTGGCTACGGGATGAGGCGGGTGGCCTCAGCGTCATCGACAGCCCCGAAACTTGGACCAGTCCCCGCTTAGGGATTCGTTTTGATCTACAAGACGACCAATTCACCATCTACCGCCCCGATGGACAGCGGTTTCTTACCCCCACGGAACTGGCTAAACAAGCTGAAGCTGAACGTCAGCGGGCCGATAATGCTGAGCAACGAGTGCGTGAACTGGAGGCTCGTTTACGACAACTGGGACAAGAGATAGATGAATAACTCTTAACCCGTCAACTTTGACGAGAGAAACCCCCAGTCTGAGGACAAACTGGGGGTTTGGGGTTGGATGCGATCGCAATACCGGGGAAATTAAGCCGGAACTAGGGCTTCTTCCAGGTGCATCCAGCGGACAAACCGCTCACCGCCGACTTCAACCACCACTTTGACGCGGGGTTCAATTTTGGGCAGGGCCGTGAGATATTCGAGTTCTTGACGGGAGAGAACCCGGCCATCGATAATCCAAAGTAATAGCCCCTTGCAGTCTTTGGGGAGATTCTCTAATTCTGTGGTCACGACTGGGGGGAGATAGGCGATCGGACCCACTGCACCATCGCCATAGTCTTTTTTCCCTAAGTGGGGCGGACGCACCCCGTGAACGCCCATCAGGTACGCCGCTAAGTCTCCTAAACCTCGAGCGTTGAGGGTGACGTTGCTATAGCCAGCGGCTCGGACTCGCCGTTGGTAGCGGCCGGCGAACCCGCCTTCGAGGGGAGCATAAACTGCTAAGGACCCGGCATTCTCCAAGTCTCGTAGAAATTTTTTACCGTTGATCAAGAGTCCCATAATGTAATTCGTAAGATTCTAGGTTGTCTAACTTGCGTGCAGGAACCGCAATTGTCGCTCAGACCTTAGTATAGACCCAAGCTTAGGCCGAGTCCTTAATCCCGAGGGGCGATCGCGAAGGGTGCGGGAGGGGCGATCGCGAAGCGTGCGGGAGGGGCGATCGCGAAGCGTGCAGGAACTGCGATCGCACCCCAAACCATCGCCCCAGCCAAAAAAGATTTTAGATTCACCTAGACACTTGCCACAAAATACTATATATTAGGAAGTTGCGACTGAAACTCGTAAGAAGCGCTCGAACGACTCGACCTGAGTTGTTCATTGCATCGCGCCGCCTAAGTGGGACTGGCTAGTTTCCCAGCAAGGCATACCGGTCGCAAGCGTAGAGGCTTTTCCCAGCGTCTCAAACCCTAAGTTTGGGGCGATGCGGGAAGACGGAGATGGGTTGTTTAAGCTCTCCTAACCGAGACTTGAGCAGGTCAATCCGGGGATACTGGGTCAATTCCTAGCAAACTGCTGAATTTTCCTAAGTCTCAACCGAACCTAAACTCGGTCGCCTCGGAATCAGCTTTCGCGAAACCCCAGCCAACAAACCTGCGATCGCCAAGATCACACTCAGACGCACTCCAACCCCGGAGTGTCGTTCTAGCGTGACTTGGTGTTGGTCTGGCGCGACGTTGAACTCTCGGGCAAGATCGCAGCCCGCCTATCTTCAGTCTGTGTAGTGGCGAAACAAGGAGAAAGCAGTACCGTGTCTGTTGGGATTCTCGGCAAAAAGGTCGGCATGACCCAAATCTTTAGCGAAGATGGCAAAGCCATCCCCGTTACAGTCGTCGAAGCCGGTCCGTGTAAAATCACGCAAATCAAGACCAAAGAAACCGACGGCTACGAAGCCGTCCAAATTGGTTACGAGGACGTTAAACCTAAAAACCTTAACCAACCCTTACTGGGTCATCTGAAAAAATCCGATGCCCCCCCTCTGCGTCACCTCCGTGAATACAAACCGCAGAGTGTGAGTGAATATGAACTAGGGCAAACCCTCACCGTAGAGCTGTTCAGCGATGGTCAACTCATCGACGTGAGCGGCAACAGCATCGGTCGAGGCTTTGCCGGATATCAAAAGCGCCACAACTTCAAACGTGGGCCGATGTCTCACGGGTCAAAAAACCACCGCTTACCCGGTTCAACCGGCGCCGGAACCACCCCTGGTCGGGTTTACCCCGGTAAACGGATGGCCGGTCGTAAAGGCGGGAATCGCGTCACCGTGCGCAAACTCACCGTCGTCAAAACCGACCTCGAAAACAACCTAATCCTCGTCAAAGGTGCCGTTCCCGGCAAACCTGGCACAGTCTTGAGCATCAGTCCGGCCAACATCGTTGGTCAATCGTAAACGTCCCATCCTGGAACAAAACACAGACAATCAACATGGTTAATTGTGTCGTTCGCAACTGGCAAGGTGAAGAAGTGGGACAAGCTTCCCTTGACCTCAACGTTGCCAAAGAAGAAACCGCAGCCCACATCGTCCATCGCGCCCTCGTGCGTCAGATGGCGAATGCGCGCCAAGGAACCGCATCGAGTAAAACCCGAGCCGAAGTGCGCGGTGGCGGTCGCAAACCCTGGCGGCAAAAAGGAACCGGTCGCGCTCGCGCAGGTTCTATCCGTTCTCCCCTCTGGAGAGGTGGTGGTGTCATTTTTGGACCCAAACCTCGGGATTACAACCTCAAAATGAACCGCAAGGAACGGCGGCTCGCCTTGAGAACTGCCTTCCAAAGCCGCTCGGAAGACCTAATTGTGGTCGAAGAGTTCGCCGAGGAATTTCCCCGTCCCAAAACCCAAGACCTGGCCGCGGCCCTCAAACGTTGGGGAGTTGAGTCCGAGCAAAAAGCCCTGCTAATTTTGCCCGAACTGCCCGACAACATCTATCTGTCGGCCCGTAACCTAGAGCGGTTAAAAGTCATCACCGCCACCAATCTCAACGTTTACGACCTCTTGCACGCCGACACCATCATTACCACGGCGGCTGGGTTAACCAAGATTCACGAGGTTTACAATGACTAAACCCCTTGACCCCCGTACCCTGCCCGACCTCATCAAACGTCCCATCATCACCGAAAAAGCGACCTTGCTGATGGAGACGAACCAATATGTCTTCGACGTGTCGCCCAAAGCGACCAAGCCGGAAATCAAAGCCGCTGTCGAACAAGTCTTTGATGTTAAGGTCATCTCCGTCAACACCAGCACCCCTCCTCGCAAGAAAAAACGAGTCGGACGCTTTGTCGGTTACAAAAGCCAATACAAACGGGCCATTGTGCGTCTGGCCGAGGGTGATAGCATCCCGCTGTTCCCCGACGTGTAACCCAGACCCGTCACCCAGACCTTTAACACCAATCGGTCCTTACTTAGCAAACCCCAGCCGAGGTCAATACTATGGGTATTCGCTCATACCGCCCTTATACTCCGGGAACTCGACAGGCGACCGTTTCGGACTTCGAGACCATTACCCGCGATAAGCCCGAAAAGAGCCTTACCAAATCCAAACACCGCGCCAAAGGTCGCAATAACCGAGGCGTGATTACCTGCCGCCATCGTGGTGGTGGACACAAACGTCGTTATCGTGTGATTGACTTCCGACGGGACAAACATAACATTCCCGCCAAAGTCGCTCAGATTGAATACGACCCCAACCGTAACGCCCGCATTGCCCTCCTGCATTACCTCGACGGCGAAAAGCGTTACATCCTGCACCCGACGGGACTCGCCGTTGGAACCCGGATTGTTTCCGGTCCCGAGGCTCCCATCGAAGTCGGCAATGCTCTACCCCTGGCGAACATTCCGTTAGGGACCACCGTTCACAACGTTGAACTCAACCCCGGACGCGGTGGACAAATCGTCCGCGCTGCCGGAACGAGCGCTCAGCTCGTGGCTAAAGAAGGCAACTTCGTCACCCTGAAACTGCCGTCAACGGAAGTTCGCATGGTGCGCCGTGAATGCTACGCCACCATCGGCCAAGTGGGCAACGCCGACGCGAGAAACCTAACCCTCGGTAAAGCTGGCCGTACCCGCTGGAAAGGTCGTCGTCCTCAAGTTCGAGGCAGCGTCATGAACCCAGTGGACCACCCTCATGGTGGTGGTGAAGGCCGCGCCCCCATCGGTCGCAGCGGTCCGGTTACTCCTTGGGGTAAACCCACCTTGGGCATGAAAACCCGCAAGAAAAACAAACAGAGCAGCAAATACGTGGTGCGGCGTCGCCGGAAGACCTCCAAACGGAGCCGGGGCGGACGCGAGAGCTAACACAGTCTCGTACTTTTGTCAAGCCCTTTGGGGCAAGCTTTGTTTTGTCCGCTAGACACCCCCCGTTTATACTCCCCGTTTGTAATACCTATGAGTCGATCGCTAAAAAAAGGCCCCTTCATCGCCGATAGCTTGATGAAGAAACTCGAGGCCCTCAACGCCAAAAACGAAAAACAGGTCATCAAGACCTGGTCTCGTGCCTCGACCATCGTGCCGCAAATGATTGGACATACCATCGCCGTCCATAACGGACGCGCTCATGTCCCCGTTTACGTCAACGAGCAGATGGTTGGACACAAACTCGGAGAATTCGCCCCGACGCGCACCTTCCGAGGTCACGCCAAAAGCGACAAAAAAGTCCGCCGATAACCTGAAAACGAGTAAGGAGAAGCCTGATGGCTGTCGATACCACTGAAGAAGTGAAGGCGATCGCGCGTTACGTCCGCATGTCCCCCAAAAAAGTGCGTCGCGTCCTCGACCAAGTTCGAGGCCGTTCCTATCGGGAAGCACTGATTATTCTGGAGTTCATGCCCTACCGCGCCTGTGAGCCTGTACTCAAAGTCCTACGCTCCGCCGTGGCTAACGCCGAGCATAACCAAGGACTCGACCCCCAAACCCTAGTCGTTAGCGAAGCCTTCGCCGACGAAGGACCCGGTCTAAAACGCTACCGCCCCCGCGCCCAGGGTCGCGCCTATGCCATTCGCCGACCCACCTGCCATATCACTGTGGCAGTGGCGCCTGACTACGAAGAAGACTAAGAGAGGACTCGACACTCGTGGGACAAAAGATTCACCCAACAGGTTTTCGCCTTGGGATCACCCAAGAGCACCGCTCACGGTGGTTTGCCGATAGCAAACGCTATCCCGAACTACTGCGCGAAGACCGTCTGATTCGGGACTATATCAGTAAAAATCTCAATAACGCCGGCATTTCCGAAGTCCACATCGAGCGCAAAGCCGACCAAGTGGACCTCGAAATTCGCACCGCCCGTCCCGGTGTGGTCGTCGGTCGTGGTGGCAGTGGCATTGAGAGCCTACGAACCAACCTACAAGCGCAACTCGGCGGAACCAACCGTCAAATCCGCATCAACGTCGTTGAAGTGGCCCGAGTTGACGCCGACTCTGGCTTGATAGCCGAATACATTGCCCAGCAACTCGAACGTCGGGTCTCCTTCCGTCGAGTTGTCCGCCAAGCCATCCAACGGGCTCAACGGGCTGGCGTCGAAGGCATCAAAGTGCAAGTGTCTGGACGGCTCAACGGTGCAGAAATTGCCCGAACCGAATGGACACGCGAAGGTCGAGTCCCCCTGCATACCCTGCGGGCTGACATCGACTATAGCTACCGCACCGCTCGTACCGTGTACGGCATCTTGGGCGTGAAAGTCTGGATTTTTAAAGGCGAAATCCTACCCGGACAAACCGATAAACCCGCTCCGAGCGCCCCTCAACCCCGTCGTCGCCAACAGCGTCGTCGCCAATTTGAAGACCGTTCCAACGAAGGATAAGCCTCAACCATTGCCTCGGCAATTGTGAGACCCATCCTGCCCTTGTCCACCGTTTGATCCGTTGATCATGCTTAGTCCCAAACGTACTAAATTCCGCAAACAACATCGCGGGCGGATGCGCGGCTTAGCAACCCGTGGGAACACCGTTGATTTCGGTGATTTCGGACTCCAGGCCTTAGAACCGTCCTGGATTACCTCCCGCCAAATCGAAGCCAGCCGTCGTGCGATGACCCGCTACATCCGACGCGGGGGAAAAATCTGGATTCGCCTGTTTCCCGACAAACCCGTTACGATGCGCCCTGCTGAAACCCGGATGGGTTCTGGTAAAGGGAACCCTGAATTTTGGGTCGCCGTGGTCAAACCCGGTCGCATGATGTTTGAAATCGCCGGGGTTCCCGAGGAAACCGCTCGGGAAGCGATGCGCTTGGCATCCTTTAAGTTGCCCATTAAGACCAAGTTTATCAAGCGCGAAGGAGAGTAAACCTAGCTATGGCTCTACCCCAAATCGAAGAGGTCCGCAACCTCTCGGCTGAACAACTCAACGAGCAGGTTCTCGACGTTAAGAAACAACTGTTTGACCTGCGTTTACAGCAGGCCACCGGACAGTTGGAGAAAACCCACCAGTTCAAACACCTGCGCCATCGTTTGGCTCAACTGCTGACGGTTGAAGGGGAACTCAAGCGCAAAGCGGCAGCAGAAGCAGCGTCTCAAGCCGCTTCTGCCGCGACTTCTGAAGCAGATTCTGAGGCATCTACTCAGTCTGCACCAGTGGTCGAAACCACAGAAGCGGCCCCAGCTCCTTCTGAAGCTGCCGCCGAAACCGCCGCTGAAGAGGAGTAGGAGCAGTGAGTTCACTGTAACCCTTCCCCCCCTGACACACTCTCATCCCCATTTGTTATGGCAGTTAAAGAAAGAATTGGTATCGTCGTCAGCAACAAAATGGATAAAACCGTTGTTGTTGCTGTAGAAACTCGGGTTCCTCACCCCAAATATGGGAAAACGATGGTTCAGACTCGTCGCTATAAAGCCCACGACGAAAACAACGACTGCAACGAGGGCGATCGCGTCCGTATTCGTGAGTCCCGCCCTCTGAGCAAACAAAAACGCTGGGTAATCGTCGAAACCCTCAGCCACGCCAGCGGAGTATAACCCTCCCCTGAGCCATTCCCTTGTTCACCGAACCCCCCATAAGGGAGACCGACCGTGATTCAAAAAGAAACCTACCTCAATGTAGCTGACAACAGCGGGGCGCGGAAGCTCATGTGCATCCGTGTCCTCGGGGGGAATCGTCGTTATGCCCACGTTGGCGACACTGTGATCGCCGTCGTTAAAGACGCACTTCCCAATATGCCCATCAAAAAATCGGACATCGTGCGCGCCGTCATCGTCCGCACCCGTAAAAATCTTTTGCGGGAAAGCGGTATGAGCATTCGCTTTGATGACAACGCCGCCGTGATTGTCAACCCCGAAGGAAATCCCCGAGGCACCCGCGTCTTCGGACCCGTGGCCCGCGAACTTCGGGAGAGAAACTTCACCAAAATTGTATCCCTCGCGCCGGAGGTCCTATAAATGGCTAAAAAACAACGCCAAACCACCCCCGTCCGCCACAAAATGCACGTCAAAACCGGCGATACCGTCCAACTGATTGCCGGTAAAGATAAAGGTAAAGTGGGCGAAGTCCTGCGAGCCATCCCTGAAACCAGTCAGGTGATTGTCAAAGGCGTCAACATTCGCACCAAGCATGTCAAACCCACCCAAGAGGGTGAATCCGGTAGCATCAATACCTACGAAGCTCCGGTTCACAGCTCCAATGTCATGCTCTACTCCAATAAAGAAAAAGTGGCGAGTCGGGCTTGCTACACCTTTACCGAAGACGGTCGTAAAGTCAGAAAGCTCAAAAAAACTGGCGAAATCATTGACTAACCATCAACTCGGGCGATCGCACCCCGAACCCCGTCCTGACCCAGACCAGGACATCATCCAGACATCACGATCATGACACAGCGACTCAAAACCCTCTACTTAGAGACCATTGTTCCGAAACTCAAATCCGAGTTTAACTACGAGAACATCCACCAAGTCCCCCGACTGTCTAAAATCACCGTCAACCGAGGCTTGGGTGAAGCGTCCCAAAACGCCAAAGCCCTTGAATCCTCCCTGCGGGAATTAGCCGTCATCACCGGACAAAAACCTGTGGTCACTCGTGCTAAAAAATCCATTGCTGGCTTTAAAGTCCGCGAAGGAATGCCCGTCGGGGTTATGGTAACGCTCCGTCGAGAACGGATGTATGCCTTTCTCGACCGACTCATCAGCATTTCCCTACCCCGGATTCGCGACTTTCGTGGCATCAGCCCCAAAAGTTTTGATGGTCGAGGCAACTACACCCTTGGGGTTCGAGAACAATTGATCTTCCCCGAAGTGGATTACGACAGTATTGACCAGTTGCGGGGGATGGACATTTCAATTGTCACCACAGCGAATAACGACGAAGAAGGTCGTGCTTTGCTCAAGGAAATGGGAATGCCCTTCCGCAGTAATTGAGGCAGGTTAGATAAGAGGAAACTATGGCGGCTAACGACACCATTGCAGATATGCTGACGCGCATTCGCAATTCAACCTTGGCGCGGCACGACACGACGCAAGTGCCGTCCACCAAGATGACGCGCAGCATTGCCCAAGTCTTACAAGACGAAGGCTTCATTTCAAATTTCACAGAAGACGGCGAAGGCATCAACCGCCATATCGTCATCTCACTCAAGTACAAAGGCAAACATCGTCAACCCACCATCAAGAAGCTTAAGCGCGTCAGCAAGCCGGGCTTACGAGTCTATTCCAACCGGAAAGAACTCCCCCGCATCTTGGGCGGAATCGGTGTTGCCATCATTTCCACCTCCCACGGGATCATGACCGATCGCGAGGCCCGTCGCCAAGGCGTTGGCGGAGAAGTTCTCTGCTACGTCTACTAGACCTCAGGGCTAGTTGCACCCGTCTCTCATCCCGTTCCACCCGTAAGACAACCGCAGAGAAACCGCAATGTCTCGAATTGGCAAACGTCCTATACCCGTTCCGAAGAACGTCACCGTTAACATTGACGGACAAGCCGTGTCCGTCAAAGGTCCTCTAGGGGAACTCTCACGAGACTTCCCCCGCGAAGTTAGCTTCACCCAGGAAGACGACGGAACGCTCCTGGTTACACGTCGCGATGAGTCCCGTCCATCCCGCGCTCGTCATGGACTCAGCCGTACCCTTCTGGCCAACATGGTCGATGGGGTCTCCAAAGGCTTTGAACGGCGACTCGAAATCCAAGGCGTGGGCTATCGTGCCCAAGTCCAAGGCCGGAAACTGATTCTCAATGTTGGCTACAGTCAGCCCTTTGAACTCAATCCGCCTGAGGGCATTGATATCAGCGTCGAAAGCAACACCAACGTCATTGTTAAAGGGATTAACAAAGAAATCGTTGGTAACGTCGCCGCTCAAATTCGTGGCGTGCGTCCCCCTGAAGTCTATAAAGGCAAAGGGATTCGCTACGCTGGCGAACAAATCCGTCGTAAAGCCGGGAAAGCCGGGAAAAAATAATTTCCTCTGGCGATGCCCTCAGGCTTTTAATTTCCCTTTACCTTCAGGCTTTTCAAACGCCGATTCCCTATTGTCACTATGAAACTGACCCGAAAGCAGTCCACCCATCGCCGACATCGTCGGATTCGCCGTAAAGTGCAGGGAACGACGGAACGCCCGAGAGTGGCTGTCTTCCGTTCTAACCAGCACATTTATGTCCAGGCGATTGATGATACCCAACATCACACCGTAGCGACCGCGTCTACCCTTGATCCCGATTTACGGGCCAACCTCTCGGGAAGCGCCACCTGTGAAGCTTCGGCCAAAGTTGGGGAACTTCTCGCCAAACGCCTTCAGGACAAAGGCATTGATAAAGTTGTATTCGATCGCGGGGGCAACCTCTATCACGGTCGAGTGCAAGCCTTAGCTGAAGCCGCTCGTGAAGCTGGCCTTCAGTTCTAAAACGTCTCTCAAACGTACTACGCACGACAGGATCCAACATGGCAGAACAACGCGATCGTCGCAAAAAAGGCAACCGTAACCGCGAAAAAGACTCCGAATGGCAAGAGCGCGTCGTCCAAATTCGCCGCGTCACCAAAGTGGTCAAGGGTGGTAAAAAACTCAGCTTCCGCGCCATTGTTGTCGTTGGTAACGAACGAGGACAAGTCGGTGTGGGTGTTGGTAAAGCCGGTGATGTCATCGGTGCCGTCAAAAAAGGCGTTGCCGATGCCAAAAAACATACCGTTACCGTCCCGCTTAACAAAGCCAGTTCCATCCCTCATCGGGTCAATGGAGAAGCTGGAGGCGCTCGTGTCATGATGCGTCCCGCTTCCGCTGGTACTGGGGTAATTGCTGGGGGTGCGGTTCGTACAGTCCTCGAATTAGCCGGTGTTCGCAACATCCTGGCTAAACAACTCGGTTCGAGTAACCCCCTAAACAATGCTCGCGCCGCCGTCGATGGACTCTCGGCCTTACGCACCTTTGGCGATGTGGCCAAAGAACGGGATATTCCGCTTGAGCAAGTCTTTTCTTAAAGACCGCTCTAGTCCGAACTCAATCCCCAAATTCGGTTAACAGTTGACCCCAGGGTTCGCTGTTTCCTAACGGGCGACCCCATGGGCACGCCCCCACCAAACTGTTCACTGTTCACTGTTATACATCATGAGATTACAAGACGTTCAGCCGCAACCCGGCTCTAAAAAACGCCGCCGTCGTCTCGGTCGTGGGATTGCTGCCGGACAAGGGGCAAGCTGCGGCAAAGGAATGCGCGGTCAAAAGTCTCGCTCCGGTGGCGGCACCCGACCGGGCTTTGAAGGGGGGCAAATGCCTCTGTACCGCCGCGTTCCGAAGCTCAAGCACTTTACGGTTATTAATCCGAAACAGTACACTATTGTTAATGTGGGTCAACTGGCTTCACTCGAAGCCAACAGCGACGTCACCTTAGCCTCCGTACTGGACGCGAATATTGTTAACTCCGCCCAAGGTCCCTTAAAAATCTTAGGTGATGGTGAGTTGACAGTTGCTCTGACCGTGACAGCGGCGGCCTTTACTCAAAGTGCCCGTCAGAAAATTGAAGCCGCTGGCGGTCGCTGTGAACTCATGACTGGGAACACCTCTGACAACAGCACTCAAGCTGACAGCGCTGAGTAGAGATAGGACAAGGACGATGGCAGCGACGCTCACAGGTATCAGCTAGAGGTTCCCGTTATGGTAGTCAATCGAGATAAAGCGCCAACGGCTCAGGAAACATTTATGCAGATGGCCCAGGCGGCCGGTCTTCGTGGCCGCATCCTGGTGACCATCGGGTTAATTTTTGTGGTCCGCCTGGGAATTTATCTTCCAGTTCCCGGCATTGACCGAGTGCGCTTCGCCGCTGATTTGCAGGGTAGCCCCTTTTTGGGACTCCTGGATGCGTTTTCGGGGGGAGGGTTACAAACCTTAGGGATTTTTGCCCTGGGGATTTTGCCCTTTATTAACGCCTCGATCGCCATTCAGCTCCTGACGGCGGCGTTGCCGACGTTGGAAGATTTACAGAAAAACGAGGGGGAAGCCGGACGACGCAAGATTTCCCAAATTACTCGTTATATCGCCCTTGGGGTCGCGATTCTGCAAAGTATCGGTATCGCCCTTTGGACGAGTGCCTATGCCTATAATCCGGGGCCGCTGTTCGTGGCTCAGACCATGATTGCTCTGGTCACGGGTGCAATGTTCGTGATGTGGGTCTCGGAGTTGATTACCGAGCGTGGCATTGGCAATGGTGCATCTCTGTTGATTTTTGTCAACATTGTGGCGGTGTTACCCGGTTCGTTGGGCAACACCATTCAATTGGCTCAACAGGACCAATCGGTGGTTGGGCGCGTGATTCTGCTCTTACTGGTGTTCCTCATCACCATTGTTGGCATTGTCTTTGTGCAAGAAGGCGCTCGACGCATTCCCATTATTTCGGCGCGTCGTCAGGTGGGTCGTCGTCTCTATCGTGAGCGCACGAACTATCTGCCGCTGCGTCTGAACCAAGGGGGCGTGATGCCGATCATTTTTGCCTCGAGTTTCTTGATTCTGCCGGGAATTATTGCCGGTGCGACGAACAATCCGACCTTGATTCGGATTTCTGAGTATCTTAGCCCCAGTGGTCCGACTCCTTGGCTCTATGCGGCGTTCTATCTGGTGCTGATTCTATTTTTCAGTTATTTTTACGCCTCGTTAATTCTCAATCCTGTGGATTTGGCGCAGAACCTGAAAAAAATGGGATCGAGTATTCCCGGAATTCGTCCTGGACGGGCCACAAGTGAGTATATTGAGCGGATTCTCAACCGGTTGACCTTCTTGGGGGCTGTGTTCCTGGGCTTGGTGGCGACGGTGCCGACGGCCGTTGAGAGTGCGACTCGGGTGACCACGTTCCAAGGTTTTGGGGCAACGTCCCTCTTGATTTTGGTGGGGGTTGCGATTGAGACCGCCAAGCAGATTCAAACTTACGTCATCTCGCAACGATACGAAGGAATGGTGAAATAAAGAACTATGCGTTTGATTTTTTTGGGACCGCCAGGAGCGGGGAAAGGGACACAAGCACAACGGGTTTCTGCACGTTTGGGAATTCCTCATATTTCCACCGGAGATATTCTCCGCGAGGCGGTAGCGAATCAAACGCCCTTGGGACAAAAGGCGAAGGCCTATATGGATCGAGGGGATTTGGTTCCGGATGAGTTGATTTTGGGTTTGGTTCGGGAACGACTCGAACAGGAGGATGCTCAACAGGGCTGGATTCTCGATGGGTTCCCTCGCAATTTGTCTCAGGCGAAGTTCTTGGATGAGTTGTTGGCTGAGATTGATCAGGCCTGCGATCGCGCGGTGAATTTCACGGTTCCTGATGAGGATATTGTGCAGCGACTGTTGGCCCGGGGCCGTAAAGATGACAAAGAGGAGACGATTCGTCATCGTCTGACGGTGTATCGCCAAGCCACGGCGCCTTTGATTGAGTTCTATGAGCAACAGTCGCGCTTGGTCTCGATCGATGGTAGCCAGGAGATGAATGCCGTTACCGAACATCTCAGCCAAAACTTGGCGGCGTGATACTAACTGCGAGGATTTGTCAAGGTATTTTACCTGATTTTTTCATAAAAATTTGATAAAATATCCAGGGAAATCCTGGGGAGCGATTGCGGTTCCCGCACGCTTCATGATTGCGGTTCCCGCACGTTTCACGAGCGCCCCAATTTGTTGAATTGAAAGGAGACCTACGTGGCTAAACAAGACCTCATCGAGATGGAAGGAACCGTAACCGAGTCCCTTCCCAACGCAATGTTTCGAGTCGATCTCGATAACGGCTTTAACGTTCTGGCCCACATTTCTGGGAAGATTCGCCGCAATTACATCAAAATTTTGCCTGGCGATCGCGTCAAAGTCGAATTGACTCCCTATGACCTCGAAAAAGGTCGTATCACCTACCGCTTGCGGAAAAAATAACTGAGATTGGCATCTCAGGGAACTTCCCTCGCTTCAGCAGCGCGTTACAAACGGCTCCGTTAGGAGTCAGTTTCCCTGTCGCGAAACCTGAAAATCAGTTATAATATCAAGTTTGTAAGTATTGCAACCGAAGTCATGAAAGTTCGAGCATCAGTCCGCAAAATGTGCGAAAAGTGTCGCGTGATCCGACGACGCGGGCGCGTTATGGTTATTTGCACAAATCCTAAACACAAACAACGTCAGGGCTAACAAGCCTGATCTGCCCCCACCCAAGTCTCATCCCCATCATACCGAAGCAAAAATCACCGAGAGGGCGGAGTTGGGTGAGAACGACCCCCACCCAGGTAACACCACTGAATTTCATCATAAGGAAGAAACATGGCACGGATTGCTGGAGTTGACCTCCCCCGCGACAAACGCATTGAAATTGGACTGACCTATATTTACGGCATTGGCCTAAAGCGATCGCAAGCGATCCTAGAGGCAACGGGCGTCAATCCCGACACCCGCGTTAAAGATCTCAGCGATAGTGATGTCGCTAACCTGCGGCAACATATCGAAGCCACCTACCAAATCGAAGGGGATTTACGTCGTTGGGAAACGATGAACGTCAAACGACTCGTGGATATCGGCTGTTATCGCGGTCGTCGTCACCGGATGGGACTGCCCGTGCGGGGACAACGCACTCGCACCAACGGCCGGACCCGTCGCGGCACTCGTCGCACCGTTGCCGGTAAGAAAAAACCCGGTCTGAAAAAATAAGTCCGATGCCCGTCCCAATGCCCGTCGTTAGAGTCGCCTCTCCCTCGGAGGTTCCCGACTCTGCCTCGGTCTTTGTCGCCAACCCACCGCGAACCTAACTCCTAACCACAACCTACATTATGGCCAGACAACCTAAAAAATCCGGTCCACGGAAGCAAAAGCGTAACGTCCCTAACGGCGTTGCCTACATTCAATCGACCTTTAACAACACCATTGTTACGATCACCGACGCTCGCGGCGAAGTGATTTCTTGGGCCTCTGCTGGGTCCAGTGGCTTCAAAGGGGCCAAAAAAGGAACCCCCTACGCCGCGCAAACCGCTGCCGAAAGTGCCGCTCGTCGTGCCGGTGACCAAGGAATGCGTCAAATTGAAGTCATGGTCAACGGCCCCGGTGCCGGTCGTGAAACCGCCATCCGCGCCTTACAAGGAGCGGGCCTAGAAATCACCCTGATTCGCGATATCACCCCGATTCCGCACAACGGCTGTCGTCCCCCCAAACGGCGACGGGTCTAACAGCGTTGGCGATCGCAACAACAATCGATCGCCCGCCGGTCAGCATACGCCGTGAGCAGGAGCAGACCCTGTCTCACGATGCACCAAGCTTCAAATGGGGAATCAGTATTCGGGAGGTCACGCCGTGGCGCAGTTTCAAATTGAATGTGTTGAAAGTAACACTGAAAAAGACCAAGGACAATATGGGAAGTTCACGGTCGAAGCCCTAGAACGGGGACAAGGAACCACCGTGGGGAATGCCCTACGGCGAGTCCTGTTGTCTAACATTGAAGGGACCGCCATTACGGCTGTCCGCATTGCTGGGGTTAACCATGAGTTCGCCACCATTCCAGGGGTTCGTGAGGATGTCCTGGAAATCTTACTCAACATGAAAGAGGTGGTCTTGAAAAACCACGGGAGTCAGCCCCACATTGGCCGTTTGATGGTTCAAGGACCAGCGATGGTTAGTGCGGAGCATTTTGATCTCCCGTCTGAGGTTGAACCGACCTCAGCCAACCAGTATATCGCTACCCTGGCTGAAGGGGCGACTCTGGAGATGGAGTTCAAAATTGAAACCGGAACCGGCTATCGCTCTGTCGATCGCAGCCGGGATGAAGGCGGCTCCCTCGATTTTCTGCAAATCGACGCCGTGTTCATGCCAGTGCGCAAAGTTAACTACACTGTAGAAGATGCGCGCATTGGTGGCTCCCTCGATAAAGATCGGCTGGTCTTGGAAATTTGGACCAATGGGAGTATTTCCCCCCAGGAAGCCCTCAGTCAAGCGGCCGGGATCTTGGTAGAGTTGTTCACGCCTCTGCAAGATATTACTCTCGAATCCCTCAAAGACGATTACACCCCCGACGAAGACCCCACCAGCCAAATTCCCATCGAGGAATTGCAACTGTCAGTTCGGGCTTATAACTGTCTCAAACGGGCTCAGATCAACTCCGTGGCCGATTTGTTGGATTACTCCCAAGAAGATCTCTTAGAAATTAAGAACTTTGGTCAAAAATCGGCTGAAGAAGTGATCGATGCGCTTCAACAACGCTTAGGGATTACCCTCCCTCAAGAAAAGGCCAAAGCCTAAGTTTCTCCGTCGTTTAGCTCAAGGTTAGCTCAAAGTATTATGCGTCACTCTTGTCGTGTCCCTCAACTCGGCAAACCTGCCGATCAGCGTAAAGCCCTGTTGCGATCGCTGACGACCGAGTTGATTCGTCATGGACGAATCACCACCACCAAAACCCGGGCCAAAGCCGTTCGCTCCGAAGCCGAACATATGATTACCTTGGCCAAAGAAGGAACCCTGGCGGCTCGCCGTCGGGCCTTGGGGTATCTGTACGATCCCCAACTGGTTCACGCCCTCTTTGCTGGGGTCAGTGAACGCTATGGGAATCGCAATGGCGGCTATACCCGCATTCTGCGCACTGTGAGTCGTCGCGGTGATAACGCAGATATGGCGATTATCGAACTGGTCTAAATTCATGGGCGATCGCGTTCCGATGCCAACCCAGCGGGTGGCCCTGGTGGTTCAATACCTCGGTCATCCCTTCTATGGTTGGCAACGACAATCCCATCATCGGACGGTTCAGGAAGAGCTGGAAACGGCGATCGCCAAGGTCTTAGGCTACCCGGTCACCATCCACGCCGCCGGGCGCACGGATACTGGGGTTCACGCCGCCGCCCAGGTTGTCCATGTGGACCTACACAGTCCCATTCCCGCCCACAAATGGGCCGTGGTGCTCAATAACACCCTCCCTGAGGGAATTCTCATTCGCGCCTCGGCCCCGGTCAGTTTCGACTGGCACGCCCGTTTTTCGGCAACTTGGCGGCGTTATCGCTATCTGTTATACACGGCAGCCCGTCCTAACTTGTTTATCGAGCCGTTTGTCTGGCATTACTATCGCGAACCCATCGATGAACAGCGGATTCGGGCCGCATTGACCCCCCTCCTGGGTCGTCAGCATCTCTCAGCCTTTCGTCGCGCCGGGTCTCCTCGTCCCCACTCTTGGGTGGATGTACAAGAGGTTTTATGCCAGCGACAGGGGCCGGTGGTCTGCCTAGAAGTTCAAGCCAGTGGATTTCTCTATGGCATGATGCGCTTACTGGTGGGGATGTTGGTTCAGGTGGCAACCGGACGGCGATCGCTCGACGAATTCCAGAACATCTGGAAGCACGAACGGCGGGAAGCCGTGAAGTATGCCGCCCCCGCCAAGGGACTATGCCTCTTAGATGTAGGCTATCCCGAGAGTCCGTTCCCAGATGAGGCGCGATCGCAGGCCATGCCTCACTTCCTATTTGACCCCTTATCTATCACGCCAGATCATTGATTATGACTGCAAAAACCCATATCCCACCTGTTGATTCCCTCGATCGCCAATGGTATGTCATTGATGCGACGAACCAACGCCTCGGCAGACTCGCCAGTGAAGTGGCTCAAATCCTGCGAGGCAAAAATAAAGCCAATTACACCCCCCACATGGATGTCGGCGATTTCGTCATTATCATTAATGCCGAAAAAGTCGCCGTCACCGGTAAAAAAAGCTCCCAGAAGCTCTATCGCCGCCACTCCGGTCGCCCCGGTGGTATGAAGGTCGAAACCTTCGCCAAACTACAGGCTCGCCTTCCTGAGCGAATTATTGAGAAAGCCATTAAAGGCATGTTGCCCAAACAAGCCCTCGGTCGGCAACTCTTTACCAAGCTCAAAGTCTATCGGGGACCCAACCATCCCCATGACGCTCAAAAGCCTCAAACCCTCGTCCTTGACACGAATACTGGAGAGAACTAATGGAAACTGACCAAAACCGCGTTGTATATTGGGGAACCGGACGACGCAAAGAAGCCGTTGCCCGTGTTCGTCTCGTCCCTGGAGATGGCCAACTCGTCGTTAACAAGAAACCCGGCGATCTCTATTTACAATTCAACCCGACCTATATTTCCAGTGCGAAGGCTCCCCTGGAAACCTTGGGCCTGGAAAATGAATACGATATTCTCGTGACGGTTCAAGGCGGTGGCTTAACCGGACAAGCCGACGCCATTCGTCTCGGGGTGGCTCGGGCCTTGTGCAAACTCGATCCCGATAACCGTCAACCTCTGAAGATTGAAGGCTATCTCACCCGTGACCCCCGCGCCAAAGAGCGGAAGAAATACGGCTTGCGCAAAGCTCGTAAAGCGCCTCAATACTCCAAACGTTAAGAGCGGGTTTGGGTTCTCCTTCGTCAAGGTCACGTTGCTGACGGACGAAGGGGGATTCGCGTTAAAATGGCCACAACTGGCTAGGTTAAACAGCGCCTCAGATAGCGCAACGCAGCCCCCTAACGAAAGACCGGCTCTAGCTCGGTTTTTGTTCACCCCCTGCATTCAAAAGAGATTAGAATCATGCCCAAAGAAGGAATTCACCCCGACTGGTACCCCGATGCCAAGGTGTATTGTAACGGTGAGTTAGTGATGACCGTTGGTGCAACTCAACCGGAAATCCATGTCGATGTTTGGTCCGGGAATCACCCGTTTTACACCGGGAATCAGAAGATTATTGATACGGAAGGACGGGTTGAGCGCTTCTTGCGTAAGTATGGTATGACCGATACTCGTGAAGAGAGCGATTCTCAGTCTTAGCAAGCCCCCGTTGTTGGGCGCGATGGCGGTTCCCGCACGCTTTGCGATTGCCGCGATCGTCGCCCTCTTTTTTTGATCAATGGCGCACCCCCAACTCCGTCACATTTTGAGAGAGCATCCAAGGGCATTATGGCTGAACAGTATTTATTAGACAAACTCAAATCCGTTGCACAAACGTTTCAGGAATTGACGAAACGGATGGCTGATCCTGATGTGGCCACGGATCCCGATGAGTTTCAGAAAGTGGCCAAGGCCCGGGCCTCTCTCGAAGAAACCGTCCTCACCTACGAGAAGTGGCAGCAGTTGACGCAGGAACTCAAGGGGGCCGAACAAGTGGTGAAAGACTCTGGCGGTGATCCTGAGATGCGGGAGATGGCTGTGCTGGAAGTTGAGGAGTTGCAAGCAGAAATTCAACGCCTCGAAGATCGCCTTAAGGTGTTGCTATTACCCCGCGATCCTAATGATGATAAGAACATCATGTTGGAGATTCGCGCCGGAACCGGTGGCGATGAAGCCGGAATTTGGGCCGGGGATTTGGTGCGGATTTATTCGCGCTATGCGGAAGGCCAACGCTGGAAAGTGGCGTTACTGAGTGAGTCTCCGGCGGATATGGGAGGCTTTAAGGAAGCAATTTTAGAGATTAAGGGCGATTCGGTGTACAGTAAGCTCAAGTTTGAGGCTGGGGTTCACCGGGTGCAGCGAGTTCCGGCGACGGAAGCTGGGGGACGGGTGCATACGTCGACGGCCACGGTGGCGGTGATGCCGGAAGTGGATGATGTAGAGATTAAGATTGATCCGAAGGATATTGAGATGTCGACGGCCCGTTCTGGGGGGGCCGGTGGCCAGAATGTGAACAAGGTGGAAACGGCGGTGGATTTGTTCCACAAGCCAACGGGGATTCGTATTTTCTGTACGGAGGAGCGATCGCAGTTACAGAACCGAGAACGAGCGTTACAGATTCTGCGCGCGAAACTGTATGAGATGAAGTTACGGGAACAGAAGGAGGCGGTGACGTCGATGCGGCGGTCTCAGGTGGGAACGGGGGCGCGATCGGAGAAAATTCGCACTTACAATTATAAGGATACTCGCGTGACGGATCACCGTTTGGGTCAAAACTTTAATCTTGATTCGGTGTTGGAGGGAGATATTGAGCCAGTGGTGCAGGCTTGTATTACTCAGGATCAGCAGGAGAGTTTGGAACGGTTGGCTGAAGCGAGTAATACACCGACATCGGTTTAACTGTTCAAACTCGCTTAGGGTGAATGAAATATAGCATCTTAATCGAGACGTTGATAGTGTCGGAGTTCTTGTTGAGCTTCTTGGGTCATTTTTCGGCGTATCGAGAGGGGTAAAATCACCTCACCATTGGGTCGCCAATCCCGTAACCGCATCAAAACATTGATATCTCCTTCACGAATCCAACCGCGATAATAGGCATCTTCGGGGGAGCGATCGCGCAGCAGTTGTAGAACCTCTTGCTGCTGGTTTGGGTCGGCGATCGCCTCAGTAATGACGGGAATTAGGTCAGCATAGCTGATGGCTTTGAAGGTGGGATGGCGTAGGGTATTATCCACATAGCGTTGAGCAAACGCCGAGGGAAACCGCATTAACAGCAAGGAACGAGGAAGATAAAAATTGAATCCCCAGGCGCGATCAAGTTCTCGACGCACCACATCAGCCTGGGGAAGTTCGCCATTGCGTCGCAGTTGTTTGAGAAAGGAAGGGATTTGCGGATCTCCCCAAGGAAGGATGGTTAGGCGATCGCTCTCGATGCGATCTAACCGATAATTATGCCAATTCAGACGACCATAGGGATCAATTCCATAGGCGCTGAGATATTTGGCTCGCCGCACATAATGTAAACAAACGG
This sequence comes from Phormidium sp. SL48-SHIP, assembly GCA_004299065.1. Classification (GTDB taxonomy): domain Bacteria; phylum Cyanobacteriota; class Cyanobacteriia; order Cyanobacteriales; family Geitlerinemataceae; genus Sodalinema. The sequence continues at coordinate 22,729 of SIHH01000027.1, forward strand.
GATAGGTGATAATGGAAATCACCTTTTTAGCCGTGACCTGGTACTCAAATTGAATCACTCCCGCTAAAGGAAGCCGCCAGAGTTGTTCGAGTTGTTCTTGATATGTGTCCACTCGATCTTGGGTGTCTGGGGGCAAAATATAGTCGAGGTGAATAAAGGTATGGCCACCATCAGAACCTGATTCTAACAAGTTTTGAGACCCCTGGGAGATGAGATAGTCCCACAGGCGTTCAATCACTAATTCAAGATTCGGTTGAACAAAGGAAATTGACTCTAAAATGGGTAAGAGTTGACGAATTTGTGGCTGGGTTAATAGGTCTAAATCTGGGGAACTTGACGTTGAAAATTGGGGTAACTTTTCCGCCGCAACGCATTGAAATTTGCCTCGGGGTTGTGCTGTTAACCAGCCGAGTTGAGCCAGGTGTTTCAGGTCATCTCGTAGGGAACGGTGAACGGTGGCGAAGGGACAACTGCTGAGGAGATCTTGGATTTCGTGGGGATTGAGTCCCGTGTAATGCTGGATTTGGTCACACCACTGGGGTTCCGAGAGGTCCCATTGGCGGGAAAACAGGAGGCTGCGGCTGCTGCGGTGACAGAGACATTGGCCATCGCCACAATGGTGGTTGAGATGGTCGGCGCTGCTGTGGTCATGTTTGGGGTGGCTGGCGGCGAAGAGGCGATCGCGCAGGAGAGGATAGCCAAAGGTGTTGGGGAGGTCTTGGGACCAGTTGGGTTGGCTTCCATAGAAGCGATCGACCCACCACCAGAGGCGAATCGAGCGTTGTAGGCGGTTGGCGAGTTGTCCGGCGGCGAATCCTTGTAAGACCTCAGGCGTCGCGGCGGGGACTCGGATCTGTGTCATAAGGTTAGAAGACCCCCGTTCAATCTGGATGTTAGAGTAACACAATCCATGTCGTGAGGGTTTGTTCGGTGACAACCGGTTCAATTGGGATTGAGTTCCAACTCCGCCGAGGTCAATCTCCCCAGGGATTGGACTATCAGGTATTACAGATTCAATTGACGGATTCGATTGTCAGTCCTGAGGAGTTGGGTGCGATCGCGCTCCCGAAGGGGATTGATACGCGAATTGGCGTGATTTTGGATGGACGGGCCCCCATTTGGCTGTACGGCTACCTCATCCATGAATTGCATCCGACGGCTTGGGTGGCTTGTCATGATCCCCGCCTGGGTGGGGTGGTCGTAGCGACTCATGTGAAGGGGGTGCAGGTGGGTGAGGTGATTCCTTTGCTTCCAGATGGCGATCGCTTGCATCCAGCGTTAATGGTGGTGGGACCGCCGGATAGTGGTAAAAGTGTGTTTTCCCATCGTTTATTTCAGACACTTCTGGCCAATTACCCGAATATTTACCTACAACGAGCTAATTGGGATGGGGAGGGAAACTACACCTTGGAACTTCCTCCAGACCAAGATCCCGAGGTGTTTAAGGCGGCGAATAAGGGAGGATTAACGGAGCGATTTTTTCCTTATCATGCCAATTCAATTTTGGCACTACGTCGGCAAAAAGATTTAACAATTGTTGATGTGGGGGGGATGGTTCAGCCGGAGAAACAGCCGATTTTAGAGGCCTGTACCCATTATCTGATTATCAGTTCTCGGCGGGAGGAGGTGGAACGTTGGCATGA
>SIHH01000294.1 GCA_004299065.1 Phormidium sp. SL48-SHIP
CTTTTTCGAGGTGGTTTTCCGCTTCGTTGTTGAGGATTTCTTCGAGGTGGTTTTGCGTTTACTGGTCGAAGATTTACGAGAGGACGACTTACGAGACGACGACTTGGCCGCAATTAACTCCACCGCCCGTTCTAGGGTCAACTCCTCGGCTGACTCCCCATCAGGAATCGAGATGTTTTTGCGTTTGTACTTAATATAAGGGCCATAGGGACCATCATAGATGTTCACCGGTTCTTTGTCGGTGGGATGGTCTCCCAACTCCCGCAGGGGCTTCTTCTTGCTTCCTCGGCGACCGCGACCCCGTTTCGGTTCGGCTAACATCTCTAAGGCCCGGTCTAGGGTAATGGTCAAGACATCATCATCAGATGAGGCTTTAATCGAGCGATAGTCATCTTTGCCATCTTCACCTCCCTTTTTGTGGACAATATAGGGACCAAAACGACCTAAACCCGCTTGAACTTTGTTGCCGGTTTCCGGGTGAACCCCCAGTAACCGGGGAAGGGACAATAAGCCGACGGCAGTTTCTAGGGTAATGGTTTCAGGGGTTTGACCTTTGGGGAGGGAGGCCCGTTTTGGTTTGGGATTCTCGTCGGTGACTTCCCCGAGTTGCACATAGGGGCCATAACTGCCGATGAGGATGTAAATCGGTTCCCCGGTGTCGGGGTGCATTCCCAGTTTCTCGGGACCCTCGGTTTTTTGCCGTAATAAGACTTCGACTTGTTCGGGATCTAAGTCGGAGGGGGTGAGGTTTTGGGGAATCGAGGCGGTGATGGTTTCGCCGTCTTTTTCGGTTTCTAGGTAGGGGCCAAATTTACCGATGCGAACGTTCACCGGTAGATTCTCTAGGACAATGGTTTTGGCTTCGGTGGGTTCGATTTGGTCTTCTTGTTGCCGAACTTGGGTGTCTAGGCCCTTTTCGCCGGAGTAAAACTCTCGTAAATAGGGAATCCAGTCTACGTCTCCGGTGGAGATGCGATCGAGGGTGGCTTCCATTTTGGCGGTGAAATGTAAGTCCACTAGGTCGGGGAAGTAGTTTTCTAGCAAGCTACAGACGGCGAAGGCGGTAAAGCTGGGAACGAGCGCGTTGTTGCTCATCTGGGCGTAGCCGCGATCGATGATGGTGCCGATGATGCTGGCGTAGGTACTCGGCCGGCCAATTCCTTCACTTTCGAGGGTTTTGACGAGGGAGGCTTCGGTGAAGCGGGCGGGGGGCTGGGTTTCGTGACCGACGGCTTCGATGTCTTGGCAGTCGGGGCGATCGCCCACGGCCAAGGCCGGCAAAATAGCCTCACGGTTCTCTAGGGCCGCATCGGGGTCATCGGACCCTTCGACATAGGCGCGAAAGAAGCCGGGAAAGTCGATGCGCTTACCGTTGGCCCGGAAGAGAGCATTCTCGACGCTTAAATCCACGGAGAGGGAGGTTTGCCGCGCTTCGGCCATCTGGGAGGCGACGGTGCGTTTCCAGATGAGGTCATAGAGGGCCAGTTCTCGGTCTTTGAGTCCGGTTTCACGGGGGGTGCGGAAACGATTTCCGGCGGGGCGGATGGCTTCGTGGGCTTCCTGAGCGCCTTTGCTTTTGGTGGCATATTGCCGGGGTTTGGGGCTGAGGTAGTCTGGCCCGTACATCTGCGTGACGCAGTCTCGGGCGGCGGCGATCGCCTGCTCCGATAAATGCACGGAGTCGGTCCGCATATAGGTAATGTACCCGTTCTCATAGAGGCTCTGAGCGACGCGCATGGTATCGCGGGCCGATAGCCGTAGTTTGCGGTTGGCTTCCTGTTGCAGTGTCGAGGTGGTGAAGGGAGGCGCGGGTTTACGGCGGGAACTGCGCTCTTCAAAGTTACTGACGTTCCAGGGTTTGCCCAATAACCGCTCTTTGAGGGCATTGGCATCTGACTGGTTTAGCCGTTGAACGTTGCGGCCGGCTTTAATTTGTCCGGTGTTTTCGTCGAAGTCGCTGCCGGTGGCCACCTTCGTCCCATCGAGGCTAATGAGTTTGGCATCGAAGGGGGTGTTGTCTTTCGTTAGATGGGCTTTTAAGTCCCAGTAAGACCCCATGCGGAAGGCCCGCCGTTCGCGTTCGCGCATGACAATCAGTCGCACCGCTACGGACTGAACTCGGCCGGCGGAGAGTTTGGGGGCGATTTTCTTCCAGAGGAGGGGGGAGAGGGTATAGCCGACGAGGCGATCGAGGATGCGCCGGGTTTCTTGGGCGTGAACGAGCTGTTCGTTGAGATCGCGGCAGTTATGGAGGGCGCTTTGGATGGCCTCTTCGGTGATTTCATGGAAGACCATGCGCTTGGTGGGGACTTTGGGCTTAAGCACTTGCAATAAGTGCCAGCTAATGCTCTCCCCTTCCCGGTCTTCGTCTGTGGCCAAAACCAGTTCTGTGGCGTTCTTTAGGGCATCTTTGAGGGTCTTGACGACCTTTTTCTTATCTTTGGGGACAACGTAAATCGGCTCGAAGTCTGCCTCGACATTTACGCCGAGTTGCGACCATTTCTCTTTTTTGACGGCGGCCGGAATTTCGCTGGCAGACTGAGGCAGATCGCGAATATGTCCCATGGAGGCTTCGACCTGGTAGTCGTTAGGGAGATATTTGCGGATGGTACGCGCTTTGGTAGGGGATTCGACGATGACCAGGGTTGACATGGAGGTTCTAGTTCGACCAGTGACGTTAGCGTGACTCGGCAGGGTTGAGGAGATCTCAATCCTAGGGGGCTTTGATCTCAACCATATATCCGATTGTTGGTAATCGACAATCGATAGGGGGCAAAATTCCCGGATTCTCTGGGCAAACCCTTTGAGTCTAGGAGGGCGCAAAGGCTTGAGATGCAAGACCTTGACCGCTTTGGAGATGGGGCGGGAAATCTCTGCTGGGGATCGGGAGCGTCTGTGAGGTCCTCGGCCGGGATAACGGACTGATGAGGGACTGATGGGGGACTGATAACGGCCGGTAAAGGTGATGATTAGCTTTTCTAGTCACTCGCGGCGATCGCCACCGGGCAAAGACTATGTATCATAGGGTTAAGAGTCCTTTACAAAAAAGCTTACCCAATTCTAAACTCATAGCTAAAACCTATTGAATCATGGGCTTTCTGCATGTGAGTCGGAATTGTCCGTTTCAGGGGATTCCCTCCAACCTGAATGGGTCTTAGGGGCAGGTGAGTCGCGATCGCCTATTCTAATCTAACTGGGGGACTCCCCCGCCAATCATTCCAATGTGTTGTCAAATACGAGATTTTAGTAATGAGTACCACTGAACAACCCGCCGATAAGTCCACAACCCGCAGCAGTGGGGCGAAAACTCGGACTACGAAAACCCGTAGTACCAGTTCTTCTAAGGCTGAGGAGAACAAAACTCAGCAAGAAAAAGAGCAGGCCTCAGCCCTAGCAGTTCAGGGTTCGGATGCCCGTAAAGCCCTCGATCTCAAACCGGCGGATTATCTTCCCGGAAATCGTCCCGTGGGCATCAGCCACCGAGAAATCGTCGATACGTTTTCAGCCGTGGGCGGCTTACGTCCGATCTTTTCCAATGATGTAGATTTCACTCATACCATGAAAGCCTCCGGCATCCGTCCCATTTCTGCCAGCACCCTCGCCATCAGCGAAACCTATAACACTATGGGTAATCGTCCGGTGTCCGTCAGCAACATGAAAATCAGTTCCACAATCCAGTCTTCAGGGGTGCGTCCGGTGTCGGCGAGTACCTTGATGATTAGCGACACGGTGACCATCATGGGCAACCGCCCCGTCGCCGCCAACGCAACGGCGGATATCGACTCTCTGATGGGTTATCTCGATTAACTCGATTAAAAAGACAAGGGTGAATCCGGCTTCTCGATTAGCCTATTTGTTGCCCCATTTATTGGCCCATTTGTCGTTTTAACTGATTCAACTCGTCTTCAGTTTCCCAATCACTAAAGACTTGTTCTAGGGGATCTGCGGCGGGTTTTTGGAAGCGGGTGTTGCTGGTGGGATTATCCCAACTCGACACCCGTTCTTGGCTAAATTGAGCTTGTTCAGCCCGTAATTGGGCGGCTTTGGCGTGAACTTCTTGGCGACGAGATTGGATATTTTGCTTTAAGGTTTTGGCTTGCTCAAGCCGTTCTTGAACCCCGAGGCGTTGTCCCCAGAGTTGGTTCCCTCGCCGCAGCAGCAGGGCTTCTCGCTCTTGGGCCGGTTTGACGAGATCCTCGCGGCCGGCGGCCTGGGCTTTTTGGATACGAATATGCCAACGTTGGATATCTTGAGCGGTGTCTAAGATATCGGCTTCTAGGCGTTCTTCTTGAGTTTGCAAACTGGCAATTAAACGCAGGGTATCTTGTTCTTGTTCCCGCAATTGTTCTTCTAACGCTTGCAGTTCCAAGTGGGGATGGGCCGCTAAAAATTCTTCTAAACGAGTTTCTAGAAATTGACTGAAATCTTCAAATAAACCCACGATAGTATTTGTTTTAGATAGGGAACAGGGAATAGGGAACAGGGAACAGGGAA
>SIHH01000295.1 GCA_004299065.1 Phormidium sp. SL48-SHIP
GTGGTGTGAACCAGAGTCCTCAGAATGATGGTCACGAAAACAACAACGCCACCCCCGACACAGCAATCACCGCCCCCAGAATAGCCCTCAGGCTAAGCCGATCGCCGGTCCAGGCCGCCAACGGTAGCACAAAAATTGGACTCATCGCACTCAAGGTTTGTGAAACCCCCGCCAAGGCAAACTTAAGCGAAGTTTGTTGCAGCCAAATGGCTAAATAGGTTCCCAGAAACGCCGCTACCCCAATCATGGCCCAGGTGCGCCCCGAAGCAATTGGTGTCCAAGTGACCTTGATTGAACGGGGCCTGGCCGCCATCCAAAGGGGCAAAAAGACGAGTCCCGCCACTAGGCGAATTAAGGCCGCCAATAGGGGACTGACATCGGTTTCAGCTAAGGCCGCCCGGGAGAGAACCGCCCCTCCCGCTTGGGCCGCCGCCGCCAGAACCGCCCAGGCCAAGCCTTGCCAGGGAAATTGAGCCTGGGGAGTGGCGGCGCTGGGGCTAACGCGCTCCTGAATCACGGAGGCCACCCCCAAGAGAATTAGCATCATACCAATCCCGGAACGGGGGGCTAGGAGTTCCCCGAGAACTAGGGCCGCAATTAGGGCGGTCATGGCCGGGGAGAGGGTTTGCAATAAGAGGGTGCGCCGGGAACCGAGGTGGTTGAGGGCGTAGAAGAAGGCGGTATCGCCTAAACTAATCCCGACCCCACCACTGGCGGCTAACAGCAGCAGCGATCGCCCCGGAATCTCAGGCCAGCCTGTTCCTCGCAGCAGCAGAGTGAGCAGAATCAGGGCAATGGCCATCACCCCTTTCAGTAACGTCAGTTGTAACGGTGGGATGCGATCGCCCACCTGTTGATAGAGAACCGCTGCGATCGCCCACAAAAGCGCCGACAGCAACGCCGCCACTTCGCCGCGATAGGTCAAAATCCACTCGTTTATCATCGTTAATTACGCCATTCATGACGCCATTATTGGCGCGGAAATAGCCGTTCTAAACTCTGTTGTAAGTGGCGATGGGGATAAATGTTGGGCTTGCGACTCCAAACATATTCGACCGTTTCCACATAGGTCCAAGTGGGATGTTTCGCAAAACAATACGCCACCATCACTGAACCACTACGCCCAATTCCGGCGCGACAGTTGACCATAATCTTATGTTTTCCTGCCGCTCGTTGCTCATCGAGCCAATTGACAGATTTGACTAAAATGTCATCCGAAATAGTGTTTTCTGCGCCATCCGGTGTGCCAAGTTTTTGATAGGTTATCTTGGCTTGAGGCGGATAGGATAAAGCTAATTCCTCCGCCATATTTAGAACTGCATCTACTCCCAATTTGTCGGCTTGAGAGGCAGCAATATAGTTGCCAATATAGAGATTACTAATAATACGAATACAACTCGGACCCTGCGCCCAAGGCATTAAATCCGAGGGTTCCTGAACGCTGAGAAAACCGTCATTGTGGGGATAGCCCAGCCATTGCCAGAGGTCCGGTTGTTGGCGATCGCCGATACGATAGGTATAGGCATACTCCCCCTGACTGGTGGGGAAAAACGCCCCCTCGAAGTGGTGAACCCCCTCTAGGGTGAAATGATAGGGCAAATCAATGGCGTACCAGTCTCCCTCGCTGTTGTACTTGCTGGGGATATTGGTCCACATTTGTACGGTAAGCCGTTCGGGGGGGATGCTGCTACGCAACGTCAGAGTTGCGCCAAAGCGTTCAAGCATAAACCGCCGTAGGCGATCGCCCAGGGGGGGCTGAATCTCAACAACTTCGGCAAACTGGGGCTTAGACATGGTTCAACAACAGGGATAGCTAGGGGCAAGAGGCGATCGCCTCCCTAATCCTACACCCCTATCCCAAAGGAAAGCACCCCCAACTGAACCAAACTGGGGGCGATCGCCCCAGTTCGGGCTGTTAAACTGGCGGTAGATGGTCTCGGCCATTTGCCTTCATCCCTCCTAACTGTCATGAATCCTCAACCTGAACCCACTCCCAACCCCGACACCAACCTCTCCGATGACGACCTGCGCCAAGATCGTTTACTGGGTCGTAAATTCACCCTCGCGGATGCCATTGCCGCCGAAGGAAATAACTTCTTTAAAGGCGAGTCACCCGTCCCCATTTTGCTGCGGGCGGTGACAGAAATCAATGGATTTATTGATAAACATCTGCGAGATTCTTCTGGCGCTTTAAAAGCCGTTTTGCAAGATTGGGTCAAACAAGATAGCTGTGTCAGTGAACATATTGACCAGCCTCTAATTGCCCTAGAGAAAATCCTCAAGTCCATTACCAGCAATTCAGAGGTTTTGTATGAATTTGTCCGCCAAGTTGACTTTAAATGGGGACAAATTTACGGCGATCGCCCCTATTTTCAAAAACCTGGACAATCGCCTCATCCTGAGGATGAATATACTCATACCTCTGTCCAACAAAAAATGATTGAACTCCTAGACACCCTCCATAATACCCTCTAAGGTGATCGCGTGTCAGCCAATCAACACCCCATAAACGGCGAGACGTTGGACAAACTCAATCAGATTATCTCATCCATTATCCTACTACTGCTGGTTGTACCTGGATTGGCCGCTATGGCGATCGCCATTCAGGCCACCACGTCTGGGTTGTCCGCCAGTCTCGCGATTCTCGCTGTGTTACTGGGGATGGCCATCGTTGCGATCGCCGTCTTAGCCACAGCCGTCAGCCTCATCAATTCTCTGAACTCCTCCCTCAGCCAATCTCAAGCCTATGGCTTTATATTCTTTCCCATTATTGTGCCTTTTTTTCTCTATCTCGGTAGCGTCAGCGGTGCCTTTCTAGTTATGTTTTTCTACCGCCAGGGAAGCGGGGGCTTACCCCTCATTCCTTGGCTGATGTCTCGATGTCTGGCTGTAATGATTACTGTTGTTTTGACGGTATTTTTGCCAGTCTTAATCCTATCGAGTTCCAATCAAACCGCCAATCAAACCGCCAATCAAACCGCAAAAAACTCATCTCATGAAACCTCCGATAAAGCCTCAACCTCGCAACGCCAGACCACAGCCGCCTATTCTTTCAATAAGTCAATCTCTCTCCTTGGGTTACAACTCGGTATCCTTATCCAAGGGTTAGCCAGTGCTGGGTTAGGATCATCCCTCAGTTGCTGGCTGTTCCAAACTCTCTTAAAAAGCCATTGATCGTTAAACAGAGGTCACCTCTTCTGAACCTGATTTAACCATTATTTAAATCCCAAAAATTTAGCTGTTCAAGCTATTGACAAAAAACAAAATCTATGTCACGCCCCGTTCTCTACTTCGCCGTCACCAATCATGGCTTTGGCCATGCCGTTCGCGCAGCTTCCGTGGCCGCTACCATCCAACGTCTCAACCCCGAGATTCTCATCGCCATGGTGACAACCGCCCCCCGCTGGCTTCTCGACTCCTACATTCCGGGCGACTATCTCTATCGCCCTCGCGCCTTGGATGTGGGGGTGATTCAAGCCGATAGCCTCAATATGGATAAAACTACCACCCTAGAGAAGCTGCGGGATATCCAAAGGCGACATCATGACATCATCGCCGGGGAAGTGAATTTTATTAAGCTGAATCGGGCCGGATTAGTGTTGGCAGATATTCCCCCCCTCGCGGCTAAAATTGCTCATTATGCTGGGGTTCCGGGCTGGATGATGAGTAACTTTGGCTGGGATTTTATTTATCGCCCTTGGGGTGGGGAATTTGTCGAGATTGCCGATTGGATTGGCGAGTGTTTTGGGGCCTGCGATCGCCTGTTTCGTCTTCCCCTCCATGAACCGATGTCAGCGTTTACCAACATCAGCGATGTGGGGTTAACCGGCGGAACCCCCAAGTACAGCGAGGCGCAGCTACGTGACACCTTTTCCCTAACCGCCCCGCGTGAGAAAACCATTCTCCTCACCTTCGGCGGCTTAGGCTTACAGGCCCTGCCCTATCACGGTCTGCGAGACTTTGCCGATTGGCAATTTCTCACGTTTGATCGCAACGCCCCCGACTTGCCCAATTTGCGGAAAATCCTTGATTCAGCCTATCGCCCGGTTGATGTGATGCCCCTGTGCGATCGCGTCGTCTCCAAACCGGGGTATAGTACCTTCGCCGAAGCCCTGCGCCTCGATGTTCCCCTAGTTTCCGTGACTCGCGACGGCTTTGCTGAAGCCCAAATTCTCCTCGATGGGATTCAGGAGTGGGGCCAGCATCAAATTATCCCCCATGCGGACTTCTTCGCCGGGGATTGGCCGTTTCTGCGAGACGCTCCCAACCCTGCCAAACAAACCGCCAAACTGCCGAAAGATGGCAACGAGGCGATCGCCCAAGCGGTGGTTGACTTTTTTGCCTAACTATGCTAAAGATCCCCCATCCTAAGCCTCACAAGCGACGCGAAAGCCCATAGGTCAACAACGACCGAACACAGGTTAATGCCTGTCGAGAGCCTCATTTCAC
>SIHH01000296.1 GCA_004299065.1 Phormidium sp. SL48-SHIP
AGGCAAGAGGCAAGAGGCAAGAGTAATAGACGGTAGGGGCGAAAAATTTTTCGCCCCTACTCGTTCTCCTGTTCCCTGTTCCGGTGTTCCGGTGTTCCCTATTCCCTATTCCCTGTTCCCTATCCTTTCTCCCTCACCTCAAAGGTGGTATTGGTGTCTTCGGGTGCGTTGAGGAGATCAATACAGAGTTGGGCGATGTCGTTGCGGGAACATTGGCCTTTCATCGTGTCACCGCGATCGCGTTCTAAGGCCTTGCCACCCGGCGCTTCCGTGAGGGCGCAGGGACGGACAATCGTATAGGGAACGCCACTCTCGCGCACACTATCTTCTCCCGCCAGCTTCCAGGTGAGAATCCCGCCGAGTTGGTCGTTCATCCGCACCGCTGGGGGTTCGTCTTCTAGGTTTAAGCCCGGTTTTCCGGGACGAGTCACCCCGGCGGAACTGATCATGATAAATTGCGGTAACGGCGGTCCCCCGTAGGCTTTCATGGTTTCAAGTTCCAAACGGAAGCCTCCCGCTGAAAAGGTGGGATTGAGTTCGCCGTCATACTCAAATTTACTCAACATCAACTGAAACGCGGTGACCGTTCCGGCGGGGAAGGGGTCTGCTGTTTCAATGGTTTTGGTGCGGAAATTGGGGATTAACTCCGCAAAGGGAATCCGCACGGTCATCCAGATGTTATAGACGGTGTCGAAGGAGTAACAGTAACTGACACCATCCCAACGGTCATCGCCTCGGAGGATGAATTTATAGCGGTTGCCATCGCCGCGAACTCGTAGTTCAATTCCCTCATAGGCCGATAAGTCCAAGGGTTGGTCCAGCGGACGGGTTCGCACGGAGGCAAACCCCCCTGAGTTGGCGGTTGAGACGTTGCCCTCAAACAGGGCCGCGCCGGAAATTTGGCGGATACCACTTTCACTCACCCCGCCCATGACCACATCATCAACGGCGCCCCAGAGGCTGTTGAAGTTGGGGAGGGGCTGTCTGAAGTCAAATATCATTTTTTCGTTTTGCCGCTGTTTTAGATAGGGTTTTGCGGCGTTGACGAGGTTTTTCACCCCCTGATACTCAATGTATTCTGGGGTTTCGGCGACTTCGGGCAGGTAGAATTTCACCCCTTGATAGTATTTCTCGCGGCTGGGGGTGTCTCCTTCGACGGGTTGCACTCGGGTTCCGGTGCAGCAAATGACGGCGCGGACGTTCTCGAAGACTCGCGCATTGAGGGTTTCGGGAAGGGTGATATCGGCTTCGACGAGATCCACCTCATCCCCGAGGAGTTCTCGCCCTCGTTGGGCGTTACGGACTAGGCCGCGCACGGGAATCCCCTGCTGGTGCAGTCGTTGTACGACTCGTTTCCCCACGCCTCCGGTGGCGCCGGCGACGAGAACAACTCCGGGGCTGTTGGGACTCTTTAAGATGGCGTCGTCTTTCATACCAAGTAATTTTTGCAGCCAGGTGAAACTGCCGATAAAGGGGATTTCTCCGAAAAAACCTAGAGTATCGAGGAATCGTCGGAAGTCCCAGTTTTGTCGAGTTTGTTCGACCACGAGATGACATCCTCCTTGTTGATGTGGGCGATCGCGCTTGGCACTGTTTGGCGCTCTAAGTTCAATTGTAAAGAAACTTTGAGAAAGCGATCGCCCCCTGAGGATTATGGGGATGTTCACTGGGCGTAGGGAATGGGATCGGTGAGGTTGAGGGAATCAAAGGCGGCCCGTCGCAGTTGGCAGGAGTCACAGACGCCACAGGCGACCTCACCACCGGCGTAGCAGGACCAGGTTTTCTCCCAGGGAACGCCGAGTTGATTTCCCAGTTGGATGATTTCGGTTTTTTTGAGGTTGATGAGGGGGGTTTGAATGATGATGGGGGTTCCTTCTCGTCCTTGTTTGGTTCCTAGGCGGAAGGCCTCTTGCATGGCCTGGATATAGTCGGGCCGACAGTCGGGATAGCCGGAATAGTCGAGGGCGTTGACGCCGATGTAGATGCGTTCGGCCTGTTGGACTTCGGCCAGGGCTAGGGCGAAGCTGAGGAAGATGGTGTTACGGGCGGGAACGTAGGTGATGGGGATGTCTTGGGCCATGTCTGCGAGGCTGCGATCGCCGGGCAAGTCTAGGCGACTATCGGTTAGGGCAGATCCTCCCCATTGGCTGAGGTCGAATTGCACGACTTGATGGGTTCGGACTCCAGCCGCTTGGGCGATCGCGTGGGCCGCATCGAGTTCCCGGCGATGTCGTTGTTGGTAGTCAAAGGAGATGGCGTGACAGGTGTAGCCGTCGGCTTGGGCTTGATAGAGTACGGTGGAGGAGTCTAAGCCGCCTGAGAGGAGAACGATCGCAGTTTTGGCCATGGGGTTACGGTTGAGGGGTAGAATCTTGACTATCTTCACGATACCAATGCAGACCCCTCCCACTTGGTGAGTCTGAAGGAAATCACCAGAAGCACGACGACTCGCGATCCGTCACAATGGTAACTACCTCCCATTCACCATGAATTAACCATGACATGAGGAGACCGATGCTATCTAATCCATCTCAGCATCGGGCTGTTGATACCGAGTTAAGGAGAACCTGATGTCCCATACGATTGTCACCAACACCTGCGAAGGCGTTGCCGATTGTGTTGAAGCCTGTCCTGTGGCTTGTATCCATGACGGACCGGGTAAGAACAAAAAGGGAACCGCCTGGTACTGGATTGACTTTTCGACTTGTATCGATTGCGGGATTTGTCTGCAAGTTTGTCCCGTTGAGGGGGCGATCGTGGATGAGGAACGCCCCGATTTGCAAAATACCCCTGAGTAGGCTTCTGTAGCGAGCTGGGACTGAGGTTGGCTCCTTGGTCCCAGTTTTTTGGGTCCCAGTTTTTTAGGTCCCAGTTTTTTAGGTCCCAGTTTTTCAAGCATCCCCGAGTCTGAATGTCTATGATTACCCGTCGTCGTCTAATTAACGGACTGGTTGCAGCAACGGCTGTTGGTGCAGGAGGAAATCTTCTGCATGGTTGCGGCGATCGCCGCACGTCTCATAACCAGAATCGAGGTCGTATTGGTCGTACCAACTATCCCAATATCCTTGTCCTACTCATCGATGATCTACGTCCACAACTCAACTGCTACGGACGTCGTGAGATGGTCTCCCCGAATATTGATCGCCTGGCCGCCGAAGGAACCCTCTTTGAACGAGCCTATTGCCAAGTTCCCATTTGTGGGGCCTCTCGGGCCAGTACCCTGGCTGGGGCTAGAGCCACTTCGACTCGCTTTGGCAGTGATTATCAAGCTCGTAAAGACGAAGATATGCCCAATGAACCCAGTTTACCTCTCTGGTTTAAGGACAAGGGCTATCGGACGATTTCCTACGGCAAAATCTATCACGTTATTGAGGATGACGCGGACAGTTGGCTCGAAGAACCCTGGCGGCCTCGGGGAATGTGGGGGCTAGAATCCTATGTCACGCCAGAAAACCGAGCTATTGTTGAGGCCCACGGAGGAACCTATGGACCTCCGTTTGAAATGGCCAATGTGGCGGATAACATCTACACAGATGGGCAAATCGCCGATCGCACGGTCCGCACGTTAGAGCGTCTCCAAGATGGTCACGCCCCCTTCTTTCTTGCTACTGGACTCTTTCGCCCGCATCTCCCGTTTAACTCCCCAACCCCCTATTGGGACCTCTATCAACGGGAAAACTTGAGCCTGGCTGATAACCCCTTTCGTCCCGCTGGTGCGCCAGATGCAGCGTTACATAATTGGGGAGAACTCCGCAACTACTATGGGATTCCCGCTGAGGGGCCGGTCTCCGATGAGATGGCTCTGAATTTGATTCACGGCTATTATGCCGCTACCAGTTATGCCGATGCGCTCGTGGGGCAGATTCTCGATGCCCTTGATCGCCTCGAACTCGCGGACAATACCATTGTGATTCTCTGGGGAGATCATGGCTGGCAACTCGGGGAACATGGCTTGTGGTGCAAACACGCTAACTTTGAAACCTCGCTACACGCGCCTATGATTGTCCGAGGGCCAGGAATCCCGGCAGGACAGCGGACGGATGCGTTAGTGGAGTTTGTGGATATTTATCCCTCTCTCTGTGATTTATCTGGGTTAGAAAAACCGGATCATTTAGAGGGGAGTAGTTTTGTACCGTTGTTAGAAAACCCAAATTTACCTTGGAAGGAAGCGGTTTTCAGTTATTACAATGGGGGGCATTCTGTCAAGAGCGATCGCTATCGATATACCGAGTGGACGAATGATGATGGGTTTGTTTGGGCTCGGATGTTATATGACCATGTTGACGATCCCGGTGAGACGGTCAATATTGCTGAACGTCCTGAGGCTGAGGCGATCGTCGCTCAACATCAACAGATGCTCGAACAGGGGTGGTCTGCCTACCAAATTAGCTAACGAATTGACCCTAGAAACAGAATTAAAATACCTGTTTTAAACTAAGTTAC
>SIHH01000028.1:0-13690 GCA_004299065.1 Phormidium sp. SL48-SHIP
CCCTGTTCCCTATCTCCATGGTTAGAATTCGCCGTCGCTCCCCCAATCCCCCCGTCAAAACCGAAGGTTGTCAGTATCAAGTTCCAATTCCCGATGCCGAACCGGCTAATATCCTAGAGGAGATTGTCTGGCATAAAGAAACCGAAGTCGCCAAACTCCGCCTCTATATGCCGCTGCGGGAACTCCAGAAACAAGTGGCGATCGCCCCCCCTCCCCGAGACTTCATCGCCGCTCTACGTCAGGGAAACACCAACCCCGCCTTAATTGCTGAAGTCAAGAAAGCCTCACCCAGTAAAGGCCTGATTCGCGAGGATTTTGACCCGGTGGCGATCGCCCAAGCCTACGAAGCCGGTGGAGCTAGTTGTCTGTCAGTCTTAACCGATCAGAAGTTCTTTCAAGGGAGTTTTGACGATCTGCGGGATGCACGCCAAGCAGTCAATCTGCCCGTATTGTGCAAAGACTTTGTGATTTACCCCTATCAGATTTATCAGGCTCGGGGTAAAGGGGCCGATGCTGTGTTGTTGATTGCGGCGGTTTTGGGAAATCGCGATTTACAGTATTTTCTCAAAATCACCAAAATCCTGGGAATTACGGCCCTGGTTGAAGTCCATACCCCCGAGGAATTCGATCGCGTCCTGGCCCTCGATGGCATCGAACTCATCGGCATCAACAATCGTAACTTAGAAGACTTCAGCGTTAACCTACAAACCACCGTAGACTTACTCGCACCCCGCCAACGCCAGATCCAAGACAAAGGCGTTGTGATTGTCAGCGAGTCGGGAATGTTCGCACGTCCTGACCTCGATCGCGTGGCCGCCGCCGGGGCCAACGCCGTCTTAGTCGGGGAATCCCTGATGCGACAAGCCGATCCCGCCGCCGCCATTGCTGAGTTATTTTCCAGCTCATCGACGGCCAATTGAGCCTCGCGCCCTCACGGGCCGCAGTACAATAAATGGTAATGTCCGGCCAACGTCTTAGACACTGTTTTGGCTCGTTAAACCCTGCACGGTCAGCGTTGTGCTATCTATCTACCCCACCCATTACGACTTAATATGGAGCCGCTTCCTCTCCCCTCTCACATTCATTACGAGTTATTATTGCAACTCCTTGAACGTCAAACTCTGTTTTCAGTCAATCACTATTCCGAGGAACGACGACAAATTGATGAGTTGATTATGACCCTGCGTAAAGCTCTCTCTCAGCAGAAGCGACTCGAACAAGCCTGTCAGATGAAGGGGGTTCGAGTTGACTATCGTTGGTCCTTGAATCAGGCCATTGATCATGCGGCCCGGGTTGGCGATCGCGAAGCCAGTTAATTACCCTGGCCTCGGGAACCCAGCCCGTTTTTCGTTAAACGGCAAGTCCCAGTTGTATAATGACGATCTTTAGCGATCGCCAACGTGTTATGGACGACAAATTAATGTTAATGATTCCGGGTCCGACCCCGGTTCCCGAAAAAGCGCTCACCGCCATGGGACGACATCCCATCGGCCACCGCAGCGGCGAGTTTTCCGACTTAGTCGAGGAAGTCTTAGCCGATCTCAAATGGCTCCATCAAACTCAAAATGACGTGTTAGTCGTCACCGCCAGCGGAACCGGAGCCATGGAAGCCGGGATTATCAATGTTCTGAGTTCGGGCGATCGCGTCTTAGTCGGGTCCAATGGTAAATTTGGCGATCGCTGGGCCAAAGTGGCCAAAGCCTATCACCTCGACGTCCAAACCATTACCGCTGACTGGGGACAACCCCTCGACCCCGAAGCCTTCCGCCAAGCCTTAGAAGCGGACACCAACAAAGAGATTAAGGCCGTTATCCTCACCCATAGCGAAACCTCCAGCGGGGTGCTGAACGACCTCGAAACCATCAATCGTCATGTCAAGGCCCATGGAGAAGCCTTAATTATCGTCGATGCGGTTACCAGTTTGGGCGCTTGCAGCGTCCCCGTCGATGAGTGGGGTCTCGATGTGGTGGCCTCAGGGTCTCAGAAAGGCTATATGATTCCTCCAGGGTTAGGCTTTGTTTCCATGAGCGATCGCGCTTGGAACGCCTATGACTCCTCCAACCTACCCCGGTTTTACTTTGACCTCGGCCCCTATCGCAAGAATGCGGCCAAAAACACCACCCCCTTCACCCCGCCGGTGAACCTATTTTTTGCCCTACAAGCCTCCCTCCGCATGATGCGGGCCGAAGGACTCGACAGCATCTTTGCTCGTCACGATCGCCTCAAACGGGCCGCTCGTGAAGCCGTTAAAGCCATGGGATTACCCCTACTCGGTCCCGATGACTGTGCTAGTCCAGCGGTGACGGCGGTGGCCCCGACCACCGTTGACCCTGAACAAATCCGTTCAGTGATGAAAAAGCGCTTTGACATTGCTCTCGCGGGTGGACAAGACCATCTCAAAGGTAAAATCTTTCGGATTGGTCATTTAGGCTTCGTCAGCGATCGCGATCTTCTCTGTGCGATCGGCTCTCTCGAAGCCACCCTCGAAAGCCTAAAAGCCGGCCACGAGACAGGAGCGGGAATTACCGCCGCCGCCAAAATCCTCAACGCCGGCTAGAGTCACTCTCACGACTCTTTAAGCCATGATCCCCCTGACATGACTCATCTCAGGGGGATCGTCTACCTCAAACCCGCAGAAAATAGGACTCAACCTGAGTAAAATCTTGACGTTTTAAAGCGTCTGGGTTAATAAAAAAATAGAAATAATCGCTACAAGCAAAAGGATCTTGAACTTCTAAAAGTAACTGTCCTTGCGCGTCTTCAAGCAGATCAGGGACATCAGAATGCAGGTCAGGATAGCCAGCCAGTTGACAAGGAATGTCGGGTTCTGGCGACTCATCTCGATAGTCAGACCACCAATCCTCAAAACCCAACTCATCACAGAGTTTGGCTAACGCCTCAGGGAAAGGCAGATGTCCCATACTGTAACGATAATCTAAAAAAAGAGCCTCTCCTTGGCTAAAATCAAGACCATAGATGTGATCATACCATTCGTTGTGTTGACGAGTCTCTTGAGTAAACTCAAAATTGGTGACTAACCTCGTTTCATCCCGGTCAATCTCCTCAATATAGCGAATCCTATGCTGTTGAGGACTCAGCTCACACATGGGAACATTAAGACCCACAAAAAATTGTAGTAATCCTTGGCGGGGTAAAGGAAAGTTAGGAATTTCAGGAACTTCAGCACAGTTGATTTGTAGGAGAAACATCATCAGTTCTCCCGTTTCGGCATCTCTGGGATAATCTAAGGCTTTCGGGAGATAGGGATATCCCCCCATCTTGCTGCTCCAGAGCGCTAAAGGGTCTTGCTGTGCTGTCTTTTGCAGCCAGCCTTTATTCTGTAAATTGATTTGGATATAAGGGACAAATTTATCTTGCAAAAATGCTTTTAGCGGTGCAAATTCTGGGGGTAAATCTGCCAAAAAATCATCATTTTTCATATCATTTTAGTCCTTAAAGATTGACCAAAAACCATCCCCAAACAGACAAAAAATCTAATTTCAAAACTTTCAGTCAGGAGTGAGAAACCGAGTTTCTTCAAGAAACCCGGTTTCTGGTATTCGACCCAAATTGCTCCAGACTCAGGGTCTCCCAAACAGCACGTGTCATTGCGAAAATTCCCTTAAAGTTACTTTAAGTTCTTGCAGACAGGGATATTATGACAAGAGATGCAATGCAACCCCCAATTCCCGATTAGACCGCTTCTAACCAATCATAAATCTGAGATAATTCATCCAGGGTGACGAACCCGTATTTCCAGAGAATCATCGGTAACGGTCCCGCGTCCGTATCTCGACGACGCAAGGCGATCGCGATCGAGTCTGGCGAGAGAGATAACTCCTCTTGCAAAAAGTTAATAAATTGTCGTTGTCGTGTTGCTCCCATGATGGCTTGGCTCCCCCTTTGATGATCACCGATATCTCACGTAAACTAGGGGTATTATCGGGCGCAAATTGCCCAAATCCACGAACTGGCGGGCCAGCTTGCAAGCTGGCTACATTAGTGTCGTCAACGATAACGAGCCGTCGTCGGTTCACCCCTGGAGGGGTCGAACAGGTATCAAACTGGCTACCTCAAGCGTCCACCGATATCAACTCACCCCAGTCACTCCATTTTGAGATGACTTACGATCACCGCCCCTGTTCGGTGATCGTTAAGCCACTACCCTAACAGAGTTTCATAGTGTTGAATGGATACAGTGGCAACATTTTCACAAACATTTAACGATCGCCCCTAGGAGTCATCCCGAACCACCTCAAGGCGATCGCCGACCTCAATTCCTAACTCCGCCGCGCGGCCCCCTCGCAGTTCCAGCACCGCATCCACGGGAACGCCATCCCCTGGCCCGTAAGTCGGACAGCGAGAAGCCACCGTGTTACAGGGGGGAACATCCACCGCTAAGCCAACAACTTCCCCCTCCAACAGAAAAATCATGTCCAAATTGATGCGGACATTCTTCATCCAGAAACTGACCGGCCGGGGAGGATTGAAAGGAAACAACATCCCGCGATCGTCCGGGAGGAACTCTCGGTACATCAACCCCATAGCCTGTTGTTGCGGGGTACGGGCCACCTCTAACTCCAGACGGCGATCGCCCACAGACACATAGGCCTCAATCGGTAATCGTTGTCCCCGTGACGAAGACTCATTCGCCGGAGTCGTGGCGGTGTCAGGAGTCGGAGAATCCGCCACATCCACCGCCGACGAGTTCCCACCATTGATTGAACAACTTGCTAAAACCAACACGGTCAAAACCATAAGCACACAGCGGCTGCTGTAACCGCGATAACTTGGGACTAAATTCAATCGGGACAGACTCAATAACCTTGTCACTATCCTTTGTCCTGTTGTCACGTTACCTATACCCCGACGTTGAGCAATTAACCGGATTGATCGCAGCCACAGCCAGGATATCGCCATCCTCTTAGTCCCGTCCTTGAGCCACATCTCGCAGTCGCTGCACCACAAAGGGGCGATCGAGATACGAAAGGAGATTCCCCGCCTTCGGTCCTCGTTCCTTGCCTAAAAAGCTATGATAGAGCGCCGGAAACGCCTGTTTTGGCGGGAGTTCCAGCAACTTGGTGGTGGTGAAAATCTCCGTTTGTAGCGTTTCCCCGTCCCAGGTTTCCAAGTTATCGAGGCGCGTCGCCAACTCCCCTAAATACTGACGTTGGGCCTCCTCCAACCCCTCCACCGATGGGGGAATCTCATCAATATATAAAATGAGTTTTTCTTCAGGGTCTGCGTAATCATTCAGCCACTTTTGAGCCACCTCAATCCGCTGACGCACCACCTGCTGATCCACCTCCGTCAAAGGCTGTTCACTGCGTTTGTGAACCTCCGCCTCGATATCGAGATGAGGAACTTGAAGCAGAGAAATCAAGGTACTGAAATCAAAGGGGTGATAAGGCTGAATCTGGTCATCGAGTTGCGAATACAGCAGGGCCAGTAAATCCTTACTGAGATCTCCCTGTTGTTCCTGAGCACTGAGGCGACCATACTTCTCGATCGCCGTATCATAATCCCGGAACAGTCGCGTGATGGTTTCGTAGTTGGGGGAGAAGTTAATCGCCGTTTTCGGCTGAGTCCGCAACATCAAGAAGCGCAACAGTTGCGGCGGTAGCAGATTCGCCACTTCCCGCGCACTGGCCCCAACCCCTTTCGAGGAACTCATTTTAGTTCCCCCCACCAGGATAAACTCATAGGGAGAATGGAAGGGGGGTCGTTTGTCGAAGACTTTGCGATAAATGGCGTTGGCCACATCCCGAGACCCGCCTTTTTGCGAGTGATCTTTCCCCGCTAACTCAATCGTGACCCCCAAGAGATCCCATTTCGCGACCCATTCGACTTTCCAGGGGAGTTTACCGTTTCCGTCAAAAGGAGACACCCAACCGGAATGGCCACAGCCTTTGACATAGCTCATGGCATCGGGTTTACAGGTATAAAATACCTCCTTGCCATTGTAGTCACTGACCACCGTCGTGGCGATTTTGCCGCAGTTTTCACAGATGGGATGGAAGGGATACCAATTCTCGGCCCGTTCGGCGCCACTGACTTGTTTATAGGCCTCTCGAACCCGGTGAGCCTTCTGCAAGAAGGTATCGATATAGGAGTTTAGGCGGCCTTGGCGGTAGAGATCTCGTAGATAGTAGATTTCTGGACGCACCCCGAGTTCTTCAAACACCTGAAAGAACTCACCGCTGTAGTATTTCGCGTAGTCACTGGCACCCTCACCGGGGGAGGGGACATTACACAGGGGTTGTCCGAGATACTCCCTGAAGCGAGCGTCATCGAGATAGGCGGGAATCCCATCGAGAGCATCATAGTCATCAATCCCATAGAGGAACGTCACCGGTTTATTGGCACGCTTCAAGGCCCGATAAATCGTGTCATGGACAATCACGCCTCGCAACGATCCCACATGAACCCGTCCCGAGGGCGTTTTGGAGTCGTTGACGACGCTGTCGCCTTGTGTACTTGCGGCAATTTTATCAGCCCAAAACATAGCCAGAGTTTAATGAAGTGAGTTAACTGAATGTGATGTTGATGGGACGTTGCCCTAGGGTTGCCCAATCTTAGACAGACCCCCATTCTATCACCGTGACGAGAGATTTTCCAAGGGCAGCTCAGTTGGAGGGGTGGGGGTTCGACCTACTCATCCCATTCTAGGGTCAGCGATGGCATTAACCGTTGTAAATTTTTCAGAGATTTTCCTTGCCAGGGAATCGCCTTCGAGCCACGGAC
Source organism: Phormidium sp. SL48-SHIP (assembly GCA_004299065.1). Taxonomy (GTDB): domain Bacteria; phylum Cyanobacteriota; class Cyanobacteriia; order Cyanobacteriales; family Geitlerinemataceae; genus Sodalinema. Next base: position 6,745 of record SIHH01000028.1, read on the forward strand.
AATCATCGTCACTGTTTTTTTATGGCGAACCTTAATCACGAATTTCGAGAGCATACTAATGCCCGAACTATTGAGAAATTCTAGCTCTTGTAAATCGAGAACGACCGGCGATCGCTCACGACTAGCGACATCATCAAGTAGCTCAGCAATGGGAGCATATTCAGCCATTCCACTGAGTCGAAGAGAGCCTTGACAGGATACCGTCGTCGTCTCCGGGTCGTAGCAAATACGATAATCGTCCGTCTTAATTTCCATAATGCACTGTTAACGTTCACAGAGGAGAAAACCTCCTTTACCGAATGAGGCTGCGATCGCATCCTCGACTTACCCAAACCTAGCAAAGTTGGCGTCTTCAAGTTAGCCTATCTTTACTATGCCATGAATAGGCCAGCAATGACCCGACAGGACGACCCGAGGGGGAGCGTTCTCAAGTGACGTCACACCGAGTCGTCAACCGAACCGCGAACGGCTGTTTAAACCGGAAGCTGAACCATCGTTGTCACCGCAACGACTTCAGGATCTTTCTGAACCGTCTCAAACTTCCAGCCTAAGCGAGCCATATAATCACTCATCATCGTCAGATACCCCAAACGAGAACTGGTACTCATTTCCTCCAAAGCATTTTTCTCCAACTGACGGAGATACATCTCCTCAGGATCGCAGGAGGTGAGTTCCTCAAGATAGCTCTGAAACTGAGAAATTTTCTCAGGTTCAACACTATTGGTCGTAAAAAACATCAAACAGTTTGGATGAAGTTGTAGTTGAATGCTGATGGGAAACGCCGAGCGTTCATCAGTGAACTTCATGGCATTTTCCAACAGTTCATTCGCCACAAACCCCACCGCACTCTTGATTTCTGCCTGACGGCGCATCGAGGCTGGGTTCTCTTCATTGCCCAAAAAGAACGTCGTCAAGTAGTCAGCCATAAAATCAGCCGACAGTCCATTATTGCGCCAACGTTGTTTCAGAGGAACCGAACTGGGGGAAAAGCCAATAATTAAAAACTCTGGGCTATTTGGCTCACCCTCACAATAGTCCCCGAAAATTTGCGTCATATCTGCCAAGACTCCCGAAGAAGCTACTTTTGTTTCATTACTAATAAAGTAATATCATCGTAAACCCTTTGTCGCCCAATATGACGGCGTAGGTCTTCAATGGCTGCCCGTCGAATGATATCAGCGGGTTCACGCAAATAGTGTCGCACAACATCGCAGAGTCGTTCAATCCCATAGAAGCATCCCTGCTCATCTTCGGCCTCAGTGATCCCATCGGTGTATAACACCACCACGTCTCCGGTACTGAGTTTGAGGATTTTCTCATCGATAAACTCACTGATATTGGCCTCCAAGCCAATGGGGAAGCCCAAATCGATGGTGTCAATCCGCTCAATCTCTCCCGTAGCGCGGACGACAATCGTTTCTTCATGTTGTCCACTCAGGCGAATTTCCCCATCTCGGTAGTCCAGTAAGGCTAACGTGAGGTGGCGATCGGAGTCCATGCGTTGCACATTGCCGTAAATGGTGCGATTGAGGGTATTGAGAAAGTGTTTGGGATTGATCTCATCGTTTTCTAGCAGCGTCCGCACCGCCGTTTGCACCATCAACATCAGCATTCCACTTTCGAGGCCATGGCCGGTGACATCCCCAATGCCAATTTTAACGCCGCCATCATGACACAGAACGTCATAGTAATCGCCCCCCACTTCCGTGGCGGGTTCCATATAACCCGAAATCTCTAACCCCATCACCGCCTTGAGTTCCCGATTTTTGGGCAATAACATCTTTTGCAGACGACGGGTGATGTCCAATTCTGCCCCCAGCCGTAGGTTTTCCGCTTGCAGGCGATCGTTAAGGAGCGTAATTTCCCGATTCGCTTCAGCCAAGGCCGTTTCCGCCTGTTTACGCTCGGAAATATCTCGGAAAATGGCGGTATAGAACGAATGGTCTCCCACACAGACCTTAGTAGCCGTTCCTTCCAGGGGAATCCCGATCCCACCGGCCCGCTGGCCCACCAGTTCGGCCCGTCCTTCGAGTAATAGCCGAGGCAAAGGATCGGCTTTCTCGGAACTGGCATCCCAATCAATCAGCGACATCAAGGATTTGCCCAAAATGGTCTGGCGCGGATAGCCGAAAATGGTCTCCGTACTGGGGTTGGCGTTGGTGATTTTCAGGCCATCGGGGGTAAAGGTCAAAATCGCATCGCTGGCGGTGTTGACGATCGCATTGGTACGGTTAACAGCATCTTCGAGGGCGTCCATCACCTGGTTGTAGCGTTTGGCGATTTGCCCGACTTCGGTGAAGGGTTCAACGGGAACCCGCAAACTCAAATCCTGGTTTTGCGCTTGAGACTCCATCACCTGGAACAGATCATAGATTTCGGTTTTGGCCCGATGTTCAGAGACATTTAACCCCATTTCCTCATCTTCGGGGGAGACGCGCAAGGGAACCCGTGAATGGCAAAAGCGCAAGAGGGGGTAGGTAATGCCAAAGGCCCACAGGCCCGCCACCAGAACCGCCAGCAGTTGCACTAAAAACTGTTCTCCATGACTCAGTCCGGTTCCCAACAGCTCTAAATCGCCAAAAATGGCCACCGCCAGGGTTCCCCAAATGCCGCCGCCGAGGTGAACCGGAACCGCATCAACGGCGTCATCAATGCGAAAGCGCTTCAGGAGGGAACTGGCCAGGAGGGTCACCAGTCCGCCACCAATGCCGATGAGAACCGCGCCGGAGGTGGTGACCACGTCACAGGAGGCGGTGATGGACACAAGACCGCCGAGGGAGCCGTTGAGGAGCAGTTCGACTTCGGGAACTCGATGGCGGGACCAACTGTAGAGGGTGGCGGTCATCATCCCGGCGACTCCGGCCAGAACCGTGTGGACCATAATCGCGGCGACGCGATCGTTAAAGGCCAGGGTACTCCCCCCATTGAACCCGAGCCACCCCAGCCAGAGGAGCATGGTTCCCAGCACCGATAGGGGCAGATTGGACCCTTGTATTTTCTGCGGGGTTCCGTCGGGGAGGAAGCGCCCCACACGCGGGCCGATGACCAGGAGAACCGCCAGGGAGATCCAACCGCCGATACTATGGACAACCGTGCTACCGGCGAGATCGACAAAGCCGAGTTGTCCCAGCCAACCGCCGGCTAACCCAGAGACTTTGAGGTTCCAGGCCCAATGGCCAAAAATAGGGTAAATCACTCCTGAGGTGAGGCAAGCTACGGCGAGATAGGTGCCAAACTTAATTCGTTCAGCGACGGCCCCTGAGACGATGGTGGTGGCGGTTCCACAAAACATCGCTTGAAAGAGAAAGAAGGCGGCCAGTTTGGGGTCATCGTCCACCGCCAAAAAAAAACTGTTTTGTCCCAGCCAGCCGACGATGGAGGAGCCAAACATGAAGGCGTAGCCGAAGGCCCAAAACAAACAGACCGAAATGCCGAAGTCGGCAAAGTTTTTAACGGCAACGTTGATGCTATTTTTCGAGCGCGTTAGTCCTGATTCGAGGCACATGAACCCCGGCTGCATCAGGAAGACTAAACCCGCACAAACAAGAACCCATAGAATATCGAACACTGGGTAACTGCTCCCCTCACTCCCATGTGGTTGTACGATCGAGAACACGAGTGAGAACACGCTCAAGGAAATCACAGTTATCAAACAGGCAAGGTTCAGTTAAATTCAGGTTAAATTGTTACACACAATCCGCCCTCCGTCACGGTAGGCGCGTCGATCGCCTGTCGAGTCTGCCGCCGTTATGTCCGGGATTGGGCAGGGTATGACGGTTTACCCCGAAGCTTCCGTTTTAACACTAATAGCGTGATGTCGTCGTATATTTTGTGACCGTTGATATAATCTTTTAGGTGTTGAATGATCGCCTGTTGGATTCCTTGGGCGCTGCGATGGGCATGTTGACGGGCGATGTGACACAGACGCTCGATGCCGTAGAAGTCCCCGTTGGGGGCTTCAGCTTCGGTAATGCCGTCGGTGTAGAGGATGAGGGTTTCTCCGGGATGGAGTTCTCGTTCGATGGGATGGATAAAGCTGCTGATGTCGCTGTCGAGTCCGATGGGAAATCCTAAGTCTAGGGTATCAATCCGTTCGAGGGAGCCGTCTTGCCGCAGCAGGATGGCTTCTTCATGTTGTCCGCTCAGTTGCAGTCGTCCTTGATGATAGTCGATGAGACTGAGGGTGAGGTTGCGATCGGAGTTCATCCGTTCGACGTTGTCGTAGATGGTTTGGTTGAGAATGCTCAAAAAGCGCACGGGGTCGGTTTCTTGGGCGGACAGAAGGGTGCGGATGGCCGTTTGCACCATGATGGTAAAGACGCCGCTTTCGAGGCCATGGCCGGTGACGTCACCGATGCTGATGGTGACGCCGTTGGCATGGGGTAAGATGTCGTAGTAGTCTCCGCCGACTTCGGCGGCGGGTTCCATGTAGGCGGCGATGTCTAGGTCTTGGATTTGCGCGAGTTCTTGGTCTGTCGGTAGCAGCATTTGTTGCAACTGGTGCGCGATATGGACTTCGCTACTCAGACGCAGGTTTTCGGCTTTTAGACGTTCGTTGAGTTCTTGGACTTCGGCATTGGCGCGATCGAGTTCTTGACGGCGTTGTTCTAGGAGTTTACTGGCGATTTCATAGAGTTGGGATTGGGCGATGAGGAGTTTATGAACGTCGAGGAGATGGTGGGAACCGTCTCGGAGAACGACGAGGAGGGGTTCGTAGAGGTCGGCCGGCGATCGCTGCAAACATTGACGAGCGGCTGTAAAAATGTCGCTGTCGCCGGGATAGGAGAGATGGTCACTTTTGACAAAGTCATAGAGGCATTGGATGGGGCGGTTGTAGAACAGCTCAATTCCATAGGGCCGACTCATGATTTCTAAACATTTTCGGCGAGAAATCATGCCGCAAAATCGCTGGTTTTTTAGGAGAATTACGCCAGGAAGTAAGGGATTTTGGTTGAAGTGACCGACTAAAACACTGCCGGGAACTTCCACGTCAAGACTAAAGCTTTCTAGGGCTAAATCTTGCAAGGTTGAGTTGAGATGTAAGCTGTCCAGGGAACTTCCATAAATATCAGAAAGACGTTCGAGTTCTAGCATTATCGCAATGAACAATTAACAACGAACCATGGGCAAACCCTATACCCGCTTGTGAGCACCCTGCGATCGCGTCAGAATCTCTAGGATAATCTCTCTAGGATAATCTCTCTAGGATAATCTCTCTAGGATAAGGTCGAAAAAATGAGATCCGTTGAGTATAGGGCTATCGTCTGGCTAAGCGATCACGGCGATCGCTCACTTCAATTCTGACCTATTCTACGGCAATTGTCTTGGAATCTAGGACTGGCTAGAACCTCTGTAATCTAACACCAGAAGCCCTTGCCAGAATTTAACCAAAACTTAACGTCAAATTTAACCAAAATTTAACCCAAATCGTGATTGGGTTTATGGGCGATCGCCTGAATATTAGAGGTTGAGAACCCCAATTTGCCCCGAAGCAAATCGAAGCCAGTAAATATACTGAGTAAGGGGATGTTTTGCAAAGGATTAAACCTCTCTGCCAAACTGGGCCATTTAACCTGATGTTTGAGCCAATGGTGATAGGAGAGAATCCAAAAAGCATGGGAGGGTAAGGCGCGAAAATCAACGGAATCTAGTCCCGCATCATGAAAAAGTCGCTCTAGGGTTTTACGGTTAAATAAATGCCAGTGACGGGGAAAGTGATAGCCTCCCCAATAGCCATGATGAAAGAGTTCGGCATCCCAACCCTCCAGATTGGGGGTTTCTAAAATTAAGGTTCCACCGGGACAGAGAAGTTTGGCTAAAATCTGGATAATGTGGGCAGGATTGGCAACATGTTCGAGGACTTGTAGTAAAACAATCACATCAAAGCTATTTTCGGGCAATTCTGGGGCTACATCTTCTAAACGTCCGTAATAGCCTTGGAACCCCTCATCGTTGAGGTGATGGATCGCCTCTTGATTCATTTCTACGCCAAACAAGTTATGTTTCGCCAAACCGAGATGATGTAACCGCTTGAGATAGCGTCCGTTTCCGCAGCCGACATCGAGAACCCGTAAGGCTTTCTCTGGGGGAGTTGCACGGTTGGAGGGGGGGTGGCTGAGGCGATCGCCAATCCAACCTTGCACTTTACCGCGATCTAACCAATCCTTCGCCCGTAACGCCAGAGGATGAATGGCCTGATCGTAGTTATACGCATAGTAATGGGGAGGGTAGATGCGAGGAAGTTCCGCCGTGACGGGCCGTGGGTTGAGATAGCGGTGGCCGCACTGACGACATTGGACAATCTGAAAGATATCCCCCGAGGTATCGTATTCATAGTCTTGGCCACTGGCGTAGGGATGCCAGCGATCGCTACCACACACGCCACAGGAGACAAATTCTTGTTGTAGATTCACCCGCACCACCGTTCCTGTTCCTGCTAGACGACTGGGGTTTGACTCGACAGGGGTAGCGATCGCACCACCCGCCAGAGAAACCCCAGGTAACTCCGCCGAACGGTGATTTCCGGGCGATCGCGCACCGCATCATGAGCCAAGTGTAACTTGTAGTGAGGAATAGCCGGCCAGAGATGATGTTCAGCGTGATAGTGCATATGATGAGGGGCAAACATCGCCGCTTCCCAGAACGGAGGCCCGAAAGACACTAACCGCAAGGAATCACCGCTGCTGGCGGGATGACGCAGAACCCCATGATCGCAAAAGGCCCGAATTTCATCGGGAACAAAGACGAGGGCATAAATGGGAAACACCCAGAGCAGCAAATACGCCCAAATCGGCAAGGGAGACAGCCAAAATAACCAAATCAGTAGCGGCTGCCAAATCAACACCGGCAAGCGCTGTTTAACGTAGTCTTTGAGTGGGTTTTGGGGAGGGGTTGACCCCGTTTTAGGGGTAGAGTTCGACATTCCCCTCATGTTCATTCCCCTCAT
>SIHH01000028.1:13790-21351 GCA_004299065.1 Phormidium sp. SL48-SHIP
TTGACCCCGTTTTAGGGGTAGAGTTCGACATTCCCCTCATGTTCATTCCCCTCATATTCATTCCCCTCATATTCATTCGCCCGAAGGGGGTGACTTTAAGAACCGTTTTGCCGAAGGTGGCCAGGCCCGAACAGTAGAGGAGGAAGGCCAGAGGGGAGTTTTTGCCCTCGAAGGTATGGAGATAGCGATCGGGATCAGCCGGGGTTCCCATGTGGCGATGGTGTTGTAGATGGTTGTGGCGGGCATCTTCTAGGGCCATAAACATCGGACCATAGACCAACCAGCGGGCTAGGCTGTCATTGAGGCGACGATTGGGATGCAACGCGCCATGAATGGCATCATGAGCCAGGATAAAGAGGGCATATTGACGGTTGCCGATGATGAGGATGGCGATCGCATAACTCCAGAGCGTCTGAAACTGAGCGGCGATCGCCAAACCGAGACCAATTCCCAGCCAGTCGAGGATGATATCCCGATAGGCCCGAGTTGGATTGAGGGTTAACCATTGACGTAACTGCGACGGGGCGATCGCCTGGCGAATCCGTCGTTCAATATCCGGCATGGTCATCGGAGGCGGGGAAGTGGTCGTCATACTGGAAGGGAACAGGGAACAGGGAACAGGGAACAGGGAATACCGGAACAGGCCAACAAACACCGGAGTTCTCACCCTGTCCTGTCAGCCAAGAGTATTTTAAGCAAACTTTCGTCGGCGAGGGGTTAAGCCAAGACCCTGATGGGTCATTGCCATTGCTTATAGTCCATTGGTCATTCTACAGCCGTTGTCTCAAGGTTTAATCCGGGAGTTTAATCCGGGAGTTTAATCCGGGAGTTTGATATATCCCCAGCGTCCACTTTCCAAATTCGTCTCGTAGAATGGCATCGCAGAATGATCATAGCCCCCAACATAACTCACCCAAACACCGCCATAGTGAACTCGCGCATAGCCCTGAGCCATCTCGCCAATGGCTGAAAACTTGAGCGGAACCACCAAACGACCTTGGCGATCGATCACTCCGGCGTTTTCCCCAACCCGAAGGCTGGCAAATCCATCGACAAAGGTTCCCAAATCTCGGGCGACGCCGCCTAACTCCTGTGTCAGTGATTCTGAAGTAATTTCCCAGTCGCCGTTGCGATCGCTATAGCCAAACTCAACATGAGACCCCCTCTCAAGGCGACGAATAGCAGCAACCCCTGATGAAAAGTCGCCTCCGATGCCCAGCGTTCCTTCAATGACCCAATCTCCTTGGGGATTGATGTAGCCACAACGCTCTCGGCCAGTCTCTGGAATCTCAAGACAGACGGCGGCTAAGCCCTCAGAAAAGGAGCGAGCCTCCTTGAACCGGGCCGCAATGACCGCTCTTGCACTGCGATCAATAAAGCCATAGTGACTCTTGCCACTGGGGCGAGCTTCAATGCGGGCTAACCCCTCAGAAAAAGGGGAAACGGCAACGAATTGGGGCGCGATGACCTCTTCCCCGCTGCGATCGATAAAGCCCCATTGTCCCTGAACACGCACAGCAGCCCGTCCGTCATGGAACGGTTGAACCGCCTCAAATTGGGCCGGAATCACCAACTGGCCCGTAGCATCAATAAACCCATACTGGTCTTGCTGTGAGATCGCCGCGAGACCCTCAGAAAACTCAGCAGCACTGCTAAACTCAGGGGCGATCGCCAACTGACCCTCGTGATCAAAATAGCCCCAACGCCGAGTTCCCGACTCATCCTCAAACAGAGCCGCCACCCGATCCTCCGCCAGATCTCCGAGTTCTTGCACCTGCCAGCCAGCGGGGGGAACCGGCCGAACCACCCTTTCTCGTTGCCGGTCAAACCAAGCCGCTTGACCCCGGATAGTCGCCTCTTGCACGATCGCCAATCCAGGATGGCCCGAAAAATGCTGATTCCCCGCCACCGCCGCCAGAGGAACCAAACCATGCCAATCCCGAGACTGACATAAAAAGGCCGCAATCTCGGCCCGAGTGCTAGCTGCTTGAGGTCGTAAGTGTCGTCCGTTGGGATAGTCAACAATTAAAAAACTCGCCGCCGCCGCCGCCGCCGCCTCTTGCGCCCAATCAGGAGTCTCTTGAGCATCCTGGACCATTTCAGCCAGGACTTGCTGAGGATTGGGGGGAATCGCCAAGCCTCGCTCTCGATAACGCTGGTGATCAGGCCGGCGAATTAGGGTCGAAAGAATTGCCAGGGCTTCGATACGAGTAATGGATTGATCGGCCCGGAAGGTTTGATCCGGATAGCCGACAAAAATGCCCTTGCGATAGGCCGTTTGGATGCTCGAATAAGCCCAATGATCGGTAGAGAGATCCCTAAACTCGGGTTCATCTTGATATCGCGGTCTCACGTCGGGAAAGCTATTCAGCATGAGAACGGCAAACTCGGCGCGGGTGACGGGATGATTGGGGCGAAAGCTGCCATCGGGATATCCATTGAGGGCGTTCTCGGCGGCCAGTTGGCTGATACAATCTCCTCCCCAATGGTCTGAGGTGTCTCGAAAGGATTGCCCGGCGGCTGCATCGGGGCGATTCAGGAGCGTTAGGCCGACGCTGAGGGGTATGGCGATCGCCCGCAAAACGCTTACGGATACAAGACTTCGGGGAGTTCGTCCTGGCGGGTCAACGGTCAGAGGCATGGCAATAATCTCACGAGAGTTGATCGAGTGCTTCTACTGTGACTGATCTATTGAGCTTTGGTGTGACTAACCTCACGGCTGATGTGGGGGGTGATGTGGGAATTGGGGTTTGACGGCGATCGCGCTCTTTGCACAGGGAATTGGCACAGGGAATTGGCACAGGGAATTGGCACAGGGAATTGGCACAGGGAATTGGCACAGGGAATTTGTATACTCAATACGTTGATTGTTCACGAAAATCCACCATGTCTGATCCTCAATCCCGCCGGGAGTATATTCGCGACATCGCCACCAAGGCGACGAAGGATGACCATCCATCCCGTTGGTTTGAGCAGGTGTATACCACGGCTGAGGGAGAATCAGCGGCAATTCCTTGGGCGCAGATGCAGCCAAACCCCCATCTGTTGGCCTGGTTAGATAAGTGCGATCGCCCCAGTCCCTCGCAACGGGCCTTAGTCGTCGGCTGCGGCTTAGGCGATGATGCCGAAGCCTTGGCAGAACGGGGCTATCAGGTCACAGCCTTTGATATTTCCCCGACGGCGATCGCCTGGTGTCAGGAACGATTCCCCAACTCCTCGGTGGAGTATCAAGTGGCCGACTTATTCGAGTTCGCCCAAACTCACTCACAAGCCTTTGATCTCGTCTTTGAATGTCGCACGATTCAAGCCCTCCCCCTGACGGTTCGCCAGCCAACCATAAGCGCCATTTGCCAACTCCTGGCCCCCGAGGGAACCCTATTTCTGATTACCAATGTTCGCGAAGATGAGGCCGAACCCGATGGACCCCCCTGGCCTCTATCCGAGACAGAACTGCAACAGATTTCTCAACAAGGCCTGCAAGAGGTTCAGCGTCACCGCCCTAGCGGAACGAAGCGGCCCACCCTTTGCCTAGAATACCAACGAGTCTCCCAACGAGTCTCGCAAAACCTGTCGTGACCCCTCTCAACGGCCCCCAAACCACAACTCTCGCAATCGTTCATAGGTTCCATCCTCAATCGTTTGCAAGAGGGCAACATTAATCGGTTTCAGGTAGGGACTATTGATCGGGAGTGCAAAACCATAGAACTGACGCTCAAAGATCCCGCCGACGAGTGTTCCCTGGCGATCGCCCTCATGGCTGGCAAAATGCTGTAACACTGGGGCATCATAGACGATCGCCTCGACCTCCCCTCGCTGCAAGGCCTGATACATCTGTTCAGGATCGGCATATTCCCGGGGAATCGTGGGGCTGTTGGCCAGAAAATCGGCGGCGGTACTCGATTCCACCGTCGCCACCCGTCGCCCAGCCAAATCATCCAGGGATTGAATCGCGCCCTGTAAGCCATCTACCGTGAAAATCGTGGTCATACTGGCAATAAAATAGCCAAAGACAAAATAGCCAGCACACATCCATAACAAAGCCACCAGTTTACCGAGAGGTCGTTTCGGGGTTTTATCCCCATAGCCGACCGTGGTCACCGTGACAGCGGCCCACCAGAACGCTTCCCAAATCCCCAAAGCATAAGGTCGCGGAAAATCGGGATTATGCCGATGTTCGAGTAACCAGATCAGATGAGCCACCAGCAATAGAATCAGGATAAAGATACCGATGGCCCCGTAAAAGGTGGGCGAGGAGACAATCCCCAGGGTGGTTCGCTGAAGTTGCCCCAACAGTCCTCGATTCTGCTCAGAGACGAGAATCTGCAAGCCTGACTCCAGAATCGGTTGCGAGAAATTAAGCCGTTGTTCCCGTTCAGCGGTGATACTGATGGCCCCAATGCCGATATCCGCCTCGTTTGACTCGACCACCTCAAGCAACGTCTCAACGCTGTCGACGGCTTCGATCGCGTAGGGGACATTGAGGCGACGACTGATTTCCTGCCAGAGATCAATGACAAATCCTTGATATTGGCCATTGTCTTCGATCACGAGGGGCGCAAGCGGTCGCGTGACCACTCGCAGGGGGGGACCTTCCGTTAAGGGTAGGGTGACGGAAGCCGCCGTCCGTCCGGGAAGCCAACAGAGAGTGGCCAGTATGAGCATGATGAGCCAAGACCAACGGACATAGCGACAAGTCTGGGAGTTTTTTAATCGCAAGGGTGGCATCCTCTGACCTCAATGGTATTGCAATGGTATTGCAACAGATTAGCCCAGAGGCCATTCAATCTCGGCTTGATGAGTGGGCAAGCTGGGGACAATTGGCCAGAGCGACCCCTCATTAAGCGGCTCCCGGGAGGCGATCGCCTAGAATAGTCAGTGCCATATACGATGCCCCTTCTTTATCAATGCACGATGAGCCAATGCACGATGAGTCGACTGAGCCGCCAACCCAGCCTAATCATAAATCGCTGAGCTTTAAAACCAAACTGGCCTACGGGGCCGGAGATGCCGGGGCCGGGATTACGGCCACCTTGCTGGCGTTCTCGTTCTTGATCTTCCTAACCAATGTGGCCAACCTGCGTCCTGCTTTGGCGGGAACAGTCTTGCTCATTGGTAAAATCTGGGATGCGGTCAATGATCCGATTATTGGCTATCTCAGCGATCGCACCCGCTCTCGTTGGGGTCGCCGCCATTCCTGGATGTTGGTCGCATCGATTCCCTTTGGGGTCTTTTTCTTCCTCTATTGGATTGTTCCCACCTTCAGCGAAGACCCTGGATTGAACCAATGGGCGCGTTTTATCTATTACACCGTTATCAGCATTATCTTTAACGCCGTTTCCTCGGCGGTCACATTGCCCTATACGGCTCTCACCCCGGAATTGAGCCGAGACTACGACGAACGCACCAGCCTCACCAGTTATCGTTTCTTGTTTTCGATTGGTGGCAGTATTTTGGCGTTGGCGTTGGGGCAATTTTTTGCCATGCGGTTTCCCGATGACAGTATTGCCCAATATCTGAGTCTGGGAGGGGTTTGTGCGATTCTCTCGGTGTTACCCATCTACTGGTGCGTTTGGGGAACCACCGATCCCACAGCCTTTAATCCGCGTCAGAGAGCAGCTTCACCCGGTTCAGACCTCGATCTGCGGCCCTCGGGGTCGATTTGGGTTCAGTTTAAGGATGTGCTGCAAAGTCGCCCGTTTTGGTATGTCATTGGGATTTATCTGTGTTCTTGGCTCTCGTTTCAACTGACGGCGGCCATTATTCCCTACTATGCCGTCAGTTATATGGAGATGGATTCTTACTTTAGCGTCGCTCTGGTGGTTCAAGGGACAGCGATGCTGGCTTTGGTGTTCTGGAGTTGGATCAGCTACAAGTATGGACGCAAACGTGCCTATTTTGCGGGCATGAGTGGCTGGATTGTCGCCCAGATACTGCTGTTTTTCCTGCCGAGCGATCGCGTCGACTGGCTCTATATCCTCTGTGCTTTGGCAGGCTTGGGAGTCTCGACGGCCTATCTGATTCCTTGGTCGATGTTAACCGATGTCACGGACTTGGATGAACTCAACACCGGCGAGCAACGTCAGGGGACGTTTTACGCCTTAATGGTCTTTCTGCAAAAAACAGGCTTAGCATTAGGGATCTGGTTGGCTGGGATTATTTTGGAACTGTCGGGGTTTGTCGAACCTCCTCCTGGGGAGCCGATTCCCCCTCAACCGGAGTCGGCGTTATTTGCTATTCGTCTGGTGGTTGGCCCGCTTCCGGCCCTGTTATTGATGATGGGTTTGCTGCTGATGTACCACTATCCGATTACTCGCGAACTTCAGGAAACTGTGATCCTACGACTGCGAGAACGCCGTGAGAGCCTGGCCCAAGCCAAAAGCCCCCAATCCGGAGATTGAGGGCTAAAAGAGACTCGGAGTTGGACAATCATCCGAGTCTTAGCCTCAGATGAGGCTGCGATCGAACTTATTTGATGACCAGTTTCGCCATCATCCCTGCACCACGGTGGGGGGTGCAGAAGTAGTTGTAGGTTCCGGGAGTCGCATCGTCGGGGATGGTCACATCGTAGCCATCGCCAGCGGAATAGGCTAACTTCGTGTTAGACAGTTGTTTGGCAACGCCAGCATCGGGGGCATTGGCTTCATCAAAGACAACGTTGTGGGGGGGAAGTTTGTTAATGACCCAATGCACGGTGTCTCCAGGGCTGACTTCTACGGTTGCCGGCTCGAAGGCTAACATACCATTGTCGGCACCCATTTTAATGGTGACATCGGCGGCGGCAGCAGGAGCCACGGACATCGCGAAGCTACCGATAACCAGCACGACTGCAAAGAAAGCTTGAATTAAACGTTTCGACATTATCTTATTTGCCAATCTCAATCATCTATGACGGAGCGTCATAGCTATCATTGTAAAGGAAAATGTACGATCGCAGTGACAAGCCGTCAAATTTCTTTTTCATTCTCGCCTGAGGCCCCCTGATGACGCTTCTTGATATTCTCCGCCAGGATTACCAACGCTTCCCTGAGAATCAGACCTACGAGATCTATGCTGAGGATGTCTATTTTAAAGATCCTCTCAATGAATTTCGTGGCTGCGATCGCTACCGTCAGAATATCCACTTCATCGCCACCTGGTTTAAGGCGGTTCATCTGGAGTTACATGATCTCTGCCAGGAGGGCGATCGCATCCGCAGTGATTGGACATTAAGCTGGAACACCCCCCTACCCTGGTTCCCCCGCATCTCCATCCCCGGCTGGAGCGAGTTAACCGTAAACAGCGAGGGGAAAATCAGCCGTCACCTCGACTACTGGCATTGCTCCCCCTGGCAGGTGCTACGACAACATATCCCCTTCACCTCCCCCCCCTCTCCACCAAAATTTTAACTGCTCGGCGGGAAGTCCCGCACTGTACCTGCTCATGTCAGCGTCGGGATGAAAGCCAGGGTGATGTAGCGGAGCGGAATCGCCAAGTACAAGTTATCACTAAAGCCATTCGTGGTAGAATTCCAGCATGAGAAATGTTGTCAAGGTCAGAATTTATCCCACCCCTGAGCAGCAAG
>SIHH01000028.1:21451-23999 GCA_004299065.1 Phormidium sp. SL48-SHIP
GCAAGGGTTTGTCTAGACAGGCCTACAACGACCGTCTGCCAGCGCTCAAGACTGAGTATCCTTGGCTAAAGGATTGTTATTCTCAAGTGCTGCAATCGGTTAGCTTGAATCTCTCTAGGGCGTTTATCAACTTTTTTGAGGGCAGGGCCAAATACCCTAACTTCAAGAGCAAGCATAGCAAGCAGTCGATCCAGTACCCGCAAAACGTCAAGCTGCTTGACGGCAAAATTAAACTGCCTAAGATAGGCTCGGTTAGCGCTAAGCTGCATCGCACATTTGAGGGCAAACTAAAAACCGTTACCATCAGTTTGAACAAAGCGGGGAAATATCACGCTTCGTTGTTGTTTGACGATGGTCTTCCTGGGCCAGCGCCAAACGCAGATGGCCAAGCGATTGGTATTGACTTAGGGCTAACTCACTTTGCTATCACATCTGACGGCTCAAAATACGACAATCCTAGACACCTAGCGAAGCGGGCTAAAAACCTAAAGCGCAAGCAACAGAAACTAGCCCGAAAACAGAACGGCTCAGGCAAACGCAAAAAAGCCCGCAAGATTGTTGCCAGGGTGCATGAGCGAATTGCCAACACCCGCCAAGACTTCCAGCACAAACTCTCTCGTAAACTTGTTGACGAAAACCAAGTCATCATTACGGAAGACCTGGCCGTCAAAAACCTAGTGAGAAACCATTCCTTAGCCAAGTCGATTAGCGATGCAGGCTGGGCAGAATTCACTCTTGCTGATCAAGTACAAGGCCGAGAAAGAAGGGAAAATCTACCTAGAGATTGGGCGGTTTTTCCCCTCAAGTAAGACTTGTCACGTATGCCTTCATCAAGTCGGTAGACTACCTATGTCAGTGCGTAGCTGGGAATGCCCTAGCTGCCAGACCAAACACGACAGAGACATCAACGCCGCCATCAACATCAGGGATGAAGGACTAAGGATTCTAGCGTTGGGAACCAGCGCTACTGCCCAGGGAGGCAAGGTAAGTCCAAAGCGGGGGCGGAAGTCATCCGTAGAGGCTCATGCCGTTGAACTGGGAAGCCCGCACTCTACGCGAAGCGTGAGTGTCGGGTAGTTCACCCATCTCTAACGAGTGATAGACGCAGCCGCTGCCAAAAAACGTTAAGGTTAACAAATGTGTAGCACTTCTCAGAATTAAGGACTCACCCCAACGATGCGAATTATCCTCATGACGGGCAAAGGCGGCGTAGGTAAAACCTCAGTCGCCGCCGCCACCGGGCTGCAATGCGCCCAAAAGGGCTATCGAACCCTGGTTCTCAGCACCGATCCGGCTCACTCCCTGGCCGACAGTTTTGATCAAGAACTCAGTCACGAACCCCGTCTGATTCAAGAGAACCTCTGGGGGGCGGAGTTAGACGCTTTGGTGGAATTAGCAGAGAACTGGGGTTCGGTTCAGAAATACATTACTGAAGTTCTGCAAGCTCGGGGTTTAGAAGGCGTGCAAGCCGAAGAACTGGCCATCCTACCGGGAATGGATGAAATTTTCGGCTTGGTACGGATGAAACGCCACTATGATGAGGGCGAATATGATGTGCTGATCGTTGACTCAGCCCCGACTGGAACGGCTCTGAGACTGTTGAGTTTGCCGGAAGTGGGGGGCTGGTATATGAGACGGTTTTACAAGCCGTTACAGGGCATTTCTGTGGCGCTACGTCCCCTGGTTGAGCCGTTGTTTAAACCCCTGGCGGGGTTCTCCCTGCCCGATCGCGCCGTCATGGATGCACCCTATGAGTTTTATGAGCAAATTGAAGCCCTAGAAAAAGTCCTCACCGACAACAGCCAAACCACAGTGCGTCTGGTGATGAATCCAGAGCGGATGGTGATTAAGGAGTCTCTACGCGCTCATGCCTATTTAAGTCTCTACAATGTGGCCACAGATTTAGTGATTGCCAACCGCATTCTCCCGGACAATGTCACCGATCCCTTTTTCGTGCGCTGGAAAGAACAACAGCAAGTGTATAAGCAAGAGATTCATGAAAACTTCCATCCCTTGCCCGTAAAAGAAGTTCCGTTATACTCCGAGGAAATGTGCGGTATGGAAGCGTTGCAACGCTTGCGCGAGACGCTCTATGGCGACGAAGACCCCAGCCAAGTTTATTACGAGGAAAATACAATTCGTGTTTTTCAAGAAGAGGGAATTTATCGTCTGGAGTTATATTTACCTGGCATCACCAAGGACAAAATCCAACTCTCGAAAACCGGCGATGAGTTAAACATTTGCATCGGTAATCACCGCCGCAACTTGGTCCTGCCTCAAGCTCTGGCGGCTCTACAACCTTCGGGGGCAAAAATGGATGAAGATTATTTGAGGATTCAGTTTAGTTAGAGGGAACAGGGAACAGGGAACAGGGAACAGGGGGGAGAAGGCAAGAGGCAAGAGGCAAGAGGCAAGAGGGGGCTACGTGGACTTGGAGTGGCCTCCTGGGTGCTGGCCGGGTTTTGGGCCGATGAGATTTCTGCAACTCGGAACCATGGTCAATTAAAATCATCTCGACCTGAGTGGTTGTACTCTCCAGAATCGACGT
>SIHH01000297.1 GCA_004299065.1 Phormidium sp. SL48-SHIP
AGAAGGCAAAAGGCATAACCCACCCCTAACCCCTCCCAGGAGGGGATGGCAAGAGGCAAGAGGGGGGAGAAGGGTCGATCGCCAAAGAGGGAGAGACTCGATATTCCAAGCCTCTCCCCCTAATTTGAGTTTAATCGGTTTTGCGACGAATTAGCGCATCTTGACCGAACGTTTTAAGGTGGCTTCGGCTTGGGAATATTCCTCCAACTCGATGTTCACCGGTTTAGCATCCCAGATCTCTTTGCAATACTCGTCGATGGTACGATCGCTGGAGAATTTACCCATGCGAGCGGAGTTGAGAATGGCCATGCGTGTCCAGGAGTCGAGATCCCGATAGGCTTTGCTGACGTCTTGCTGACAGTCAATGTAGGCTTGATAGTCTGCCAACAGCATAAAGGGATCACCATAGAGCAGGTTATCCACAATGGGTTTGAAGCGATCGCGATCGCCCGGAGAAAAGTCCCCATTGGCAATGCGATCAATCGCCCCCCGCAGTTCAGGATTATTCTCGTAGTAAGAGCGAGGATTATAGCCTTTCGCTTTCAACTCTTGAACCTCTTGAGCCGTCAAGCCAAAGAGGAAGAAGTTTTCCGCCCCAGCTTCTTCGCGAATCTCGATATTTGCCCCATCTAGGGTTCCAATCGTTAAGGCCCCATTCATGGCAAACTTCATATTGCCGGTTCCCGAGGCTTCTTTACCCGCCGTTGAAATCTGTTCGGACAAATCAGCCGCTGGGTAAATCCGCTCCCCAAGAGACACATTGAAGTTGGGCAAAAATACCACTTTCAAGCGTCCGCGAACATCGGGATCTTTGTTAACCACTTCTCCGACGGCATTGATCAGTTTAATGATCAACTTCGCCATAATGTAGCCCGGCGCCGCTTTCCCGCCAAAGATAAAGGTCCGAGGCAGAATGTCCGCGTCAGGATTGCGCTTAATGCGGTTGTAGAGGGTGATGATGTGTAAAGCCGCTAAATGCTGGCGTTTGTACTCATGAATCCGCTTCACTTGCACATCAAACAAGGAATCAGGATTGACCTCAATCCCGCGCTTAGCCTTGATATACGCGGCTAACTCTTGTTTGTTTTGCCGTTTAATCTCTTGCCATTGTTTGCGGAAGGCCTTGTCTTCAATACATTTCTCAATCCCACTGAGTTGTTCGAGATCCTTGAGCCAACCGTCGCCGATTTTCTCAGTAATCAGTTGAGAGAGTTTGGGGTTACTCAGCAACATCCAGCGACGGGGAGTCACGCCGTTGGTTTTGTTGAAGAATTTTTCAGGCCACAGACGGGCAAAGTCCCGTAGGGTTTGGCTTTTTAACAGTTCCGTATGCAGGGCTGCCACGCCGTTGATGGCATGGGAACCGACGCAGGCGAGGTGGGCCATACGAACTTGTTTTTCGGGGCCTTCTTCGATGATTGATAAGCGCCGCGCCAGTTCATCATCACCGGGGAACCAAGTCCGCACATCTTCGAGGAAGCGGAAGTTGATTTCGTAAATCAGTTCCAGGTGACGAGGAAGCAGGGATTTAAACAACTCCACAGACCACCGTTCCAAGGCTTCGGGAAGCAGGGTGTGGTTGGTGTAGCAGAGGGTTTTTTGGCTAATACTCCAGGCAGTCTGCCAATCCAGGTTATGTTCGTCGAGGAACAGGCGCATCAGTTCGGCGACGGCAATGGCGGGGTGGGTATCGTTGAGTTGAATGGCCACCCGTTCGTGGAAGTTCTCTAGGGAACCGTTGGTGCGCAGATGCAGACGAATTAAGTCTTGTAACGATGCCGAGACAAAGAAGTATTGTTGTGCTAGACGCAACTGCCGACCTTGGGGGGTGTTGTCGTTGGGATAGAGAACCTTGGAGATGGTTTCGGAGTTAATTTTCTCGGCGACGGCCCGGTCATAGTTCCCGGCGTTGAAGGCGTCAAAGTTAAAGGCTTCACTGGCTTCGGCTTTCCAGAGTCGCAGTGGGTTAACGGTGTTGGTTTGGTAGCCGGGAACGGGGGTGTCGTGGGGAATCCCGATGACGGTGCGATCGGGAATCCAACACCAGCGAGAGTTGCCGTTGGTGTCGTGGAACATTTCGGTATGGCCGCCGAGTTTCACTTCGACGGTGTCTTCGGGCCGGGGAATTTCCCAGGGGTTGCCGAATCGCAGCCAGTTATCGGGGATTTCGACTTGCCAACCGTCTTTGATGATTTGGTGGAAGATGCCAAATTCGTAGCGAATCCCGTAGCCGATGGCGGGGATTTCTAGGGTGGCTAGGGAATCGAGGAAGCACGCGGCCAGCCGTCCTAAGCCGCCGTTGCCGAGGCCGGGATCTTGTTCTTGTTCGAGGAGTTCTTCGAGGCTGAGTCCAGACTCTTCGATCACTTGCTGAACGGTCTCGAATAAGCCGAGGTTGACGAGGTTGTTGCCTAAATGCCGTCCCATCAGGAACTCAGCCGAGAGGTAACAGACGACTTTGACGTCTTCCTCGCTGTAGGTGCGGACCGTTTTGATGAAACGATGGAGCAGGCGATCGCGCACCACGTAGGCCAAGGCCAGATAGTAGTCATTCAGGGTGGCGATGGTCTGATCTTTGCCCTGAAGATAGAAGAGATGGTCGGCAAAGGCCCGTTTTAGGGTTTCCGGATTCATGCCGGTGCGATCGTCTTCAACCTTAATCGGCGTGTTGTCTGGGTTGGAGTAGATAACTTTATTCATAAGTTCCGTCTGGGGGTTGCGTTTCCGGGCGATTGATTTCCGGGTTATTTGGGCTGCGAGTGAGGTGGATGAGTCTGTTTACAGCTTTGAGGGAGTCCAGGTGTTTGGCTCAAAACAACGGTTCTCACTCTCTGCACCAATAACATAACTTCGGTACCGGTAACGCAATCATCAACGGATTTTGACATTTTTGGCCCGAGTCAGGGAGATGAGAGCGCGTTGTTTCGGTTGGGGTTTGAGATATTGGCAAGAGTAGGGGTTGGAGGGGGTGGGGGGCGATCGCCGTGGGCCAACGAATGTCGAGGTTGAGTCGGAGTTGAGCTGCGTCTTGCCCACTTCTAACAAACTCGGCGTCGCTTGTACAGCCTTGACGGGAGTCCGCCACTGTGCCACGGCTTTAATGAGCAGGGGGATGGCACTGAGGGTAATAAACCCGGCAATGGCTAGGCCAATGGCCGTATCGACCCAATGCCAGCCCCAAATATAGGCTACGATCGCCGCAATGATAACCCCCACGGACCCCATAGCGTCGGCGACGGCATGAAGAAAGGCCCCTTCTAGGTTTAAGTTGGTTTGACTCTCTTGATGCAGTAATTTAGCACTGGTGGTATTGATGACCAATCCCAATAGGGCCACCCCTAAGACGGGTAAACTGAGCAATTCTTCGGGGGGATGGTTCAGATGTCGCAAGGCTTCCCAGATGACGAAGGCGGCCATCAGCAACAGGGACAGTCCATTGACGATGGCGACGCCGCTTTCGGTTCGTCCCGATTGAGTTTGCCCCGGTTGAGTTTGCCCCGATTGAGTTTGCGCCCTCTGGGTTCCCAGTCGCACTCGCCAGGTGGCCCAGAGGGCAAGTGTTAGGGCGATCGCGTCGGTGAGCATATGGCCCGAGTCCGCCAGCAACGAGAGGCTATGGCTAAACTGTCCTGTGAGCCATTCGACGACGGAGAAGCCCAAAACTAGGGCGATCGCGAGTTGTAGGGTTTCGATGGGGGTTCCCGAGTCTATGGGGGTGCAACAGGGACAAGGACGAGGGGTAAATTGTCTCATGGGGTGCGTTAGTTCAATCGACAGGGAGCAATGACAGGGCTGACGGGGTTCGTCGAGGGGCTGTTCCCTGGGGATCGCGCTGGGCCTGAGGCGATTGGGGCTGTTTGAGTCTCGACTTAACCTCGATTTTTAATGATCATCACGTTGATGATTTGCACCGCCAACTCATCGGGGATGTTTAGGAGCTGATGCAGTTCGTTAAGTAATACCTCTTCTTCGGGTGACACTTCGCCATCAGCTAAAATGATATCCGTGGTGATGGCAAACGTCGTCTCGTAGAGGTCGTGAGGAAGTGTGGCGACGGCGGCGGATAACAAGGCTTCTGGTCCTTGTCGTTGAATCACCCCCATGAGGCGATCAATCGTCGAAGCAATCACATCGCTCGAATAGCTACGAAACATTTTTAAGCGACACAGGGTTGTCACCAAAACTTGCATTTCTTCTTTGGCAATATAACCGTCGGCGGCGATCGCCAACAAGGTAATCCCGATAAAGGCCTCGGCTGGCCCCAATGTGACTTCTGTCCGACGCTGTGCCCCTAAGACGCGATCAAATAAGCCCATGGTCTGATCCTCTAATGTGAGTTATTTAATTAGTCT
>SIHH01000298.1 GCA_004299065.1 Phormidium sp. SL48-SHIP
CCGAATCTCCCGTTGCCATAAAACCGGATCAACAGACTCCAACCCATCGATCGCGGCAAGATGGTTCAATATCTCAGACAGTCTCTCCCCGCGTGTTCGTTTAAAATTCATCCTCAGCCTCATCGCCCCCAATTCAAGCATAACCTCCCCCAGCGGCCCGACTAGGGAACTGTCCGAACACCTCGACAGGGACAAACCCCAGAGAGTAGCTTGGAGCATCCCCCATCCCTCGCCTCCATGCAGAACCGTCCCCCGCTTCTCGTCCCCCTCAACCCCAACCATCCCCACTGTCTCGATGGACTCGACCATTGGCTGCAACTCGACCTACTCGACGATGACCAAGTCAAACGCTTATGTCATCAGGGATTGACCTGTCCCCTGCCCGCCTGGGAACCCGAATCAGCCCCCCCAAAAATAGTCCCCTACCGTCCCCCAGTAGCGGCCTCAACCTCTACCCCTCAACCCTCTCGCCCATCCCGTCACTGGACGATCGCCCAAGCCCTCAAAGATGAACTCAGTGTCCGCTGGCTACTCTGGTTGGGCCTCTTTGTCGTCCTCGTCTCCTCAGCGGTTCTCGCGGCTAGTCAATGGGGACGGTTCCCGGCGGCGGGACAATATGGGATTCTCTGGATCTATACCGTGGGATTTGCCGCTGCCAGTAGCTGGCTACACCGTCGTCAACGTCTGGCCTTAACCGCCCAAACCCTAGAAACGATTGTCCTAGGGCTGATTCCCCTCAACTTCTGGGCCATGGATGAATTTGCCTTGTGGCGATCGCCCCTGGGATGGGCCACCATGCTCCTGGCCAGTCTCTCCCTCAGCTTCTGGCTCTGGCGAGGCGCCCACTTACCCCGGCGACAAACCGCTCTGCTGCTTCTGTTTAGCCTCTCCCATTGGGCCGTCACTCCCCTGCCTCTCCTGGCTCAGTTCGGGGTCTATCTGGCAACCCTTGCCGGAGTCCTCGCCGATCGCCAACGAGCAGATTTACCCCTCCTAGGACTCGTCGGCTATGGCTTAGCCAGCTTCTCGGGCCGGGAACTCCTCAATGATCCGATGCTGCTGTCAAATTGGGGGTTAGCCTGGGGACTCCTGGGCTGGCAATTGGCGGAACCGAAACCAGGACTGCGATCGCGCCTCGGGGCAATTCTGCTCACCCTGGGCTGGGGACTCTCCCTGCCGAACCTCTCCTGGGCCGCGATCGCCGTCACCGTCCTGGCCCTACACCGACTCAGCCAACGCCTCCAACACCTGGGCAAACCCCGAGACTTACTCCTAACCGCTCTCGTGGGCCTACAAGGCTACATCATCCTCGGCCAACTCCTACCCGAATCCTTCCGTAACGCCGTCTGGCAACAGGCCCAAGCCCTCCTCGGCCCTCACGTCCAAATCCCATTTCTCAGTTTCCTCTTCCTGCCCTATCTCCTGGCACACCTGGCTTTGAGCCAATGGCTGTATCGCCAAACCCCACGGCGATCGCTGGCCCGAAAAGCCGATACTGGAGCCTTTTTCGTGGGCCTGGTTCTCGCGGCGATCGCCACCCACAGTTTCCCCCAGACCTGGCTCGTCTGGATACCCCTAGCAGGCCTATTAGCCGCCGTCACCCAACATCGCTATCGCCAATCCACCCTTCTGGCTACCCTCTCACAACTGCTGCTCTTGGGCGGGATCGCCTCCATCCTAGACTGGCAAATCGACGGCTATTTCTCCCAAAGCGACTGGGGACTGATTAGCCTCAGCTTCGCCCTCCTGCAAGGGATCTGGACTAACCGACAACAGACGGGAATCTGGCAAACCAGTTCCTGGTCCCTCAGCCTCGGCCTCGGGGCCGCCAGTTATGTCCTCCTCGTTCTAGCCTCCCCCAGCGAGACATTATTTCATCCCGGCTGGTACTGGTGGCTGATGCCCCTGTTTTTGGCGATCGCCGCCCACGTTGGCGTTAGCCACTATCGTACCCAAGCCGGCTGGCTGGCCATTCTGGGAGCGATCGCCCTGCAACCCCTCCCCGACCTCATCACCAGTTCCGATCCTCGTCCGGGCCTCATCCTCTCCTCGGGCCTAGGGTTACTCATCGCCTTAGCCACTGTCCGCAGTCTCCGGGATACTCGGGCCGGCATTATCGCCGTTGGTTTTGCTGTTTATTGGGCGATCGCCGTCTCGGCCCACCTCGTCCCCCTCTGGGGTCAAGATTGGCTGCTGTTCTTCTCCTGCTTTCCCCTGGGTTTATGGAGTTTGCGACGTTGGGGCCAACAGCGAGGGGGAGACCTCTCTCGCCTCTATCTGCGAGGCTGTCAGGTTTGGGGATGGGTCACCTGGGTAGCCATCATTATCGGCTTTACCCTGCGATCGGTCCTATCCTATCAAAACGCCTTCCTAGCTCCCTCTCTCGGGATAATTGCCGGATTAGGACTGCTGATTCTCAGCCTCGGCGTGCATCAGGGCCGCCGTCTCAACACCTGGGGACTCTATGGGATTGGCTGGGCCGTTGAACTCATCGCCGTGGAAACTGTCTTTCTGTTTACCTACTCCCTCTGGATTGTCGCCCTCGTCAACATTGCCTTAGGCCTATTGGTTCAAGGGGTTAGCCAACTCTGGCAACCGCCGCAAGTTCCCCGCCATCGCCTCTCTCCCCTGCATACTCTCCCCATGGCCTATGGCCTGATCGCCCTCATCCTGCGAGGAAGCCTAATCCACCCCTGGACGGGAGTTGTCAGCGTTGGGGTTTCCCTGATTCTGCTCAATGTCGGTCGTCAACTTCCGAGTTGGGGTCGCGGCCTGGTCTATGTGGGTGTTGTCGCCCTCTCCCTGTCGAGTAGTGAACTGCTGCTGGGTCAACTGTCCCAGGTCAGCGAGGGCGATCGCGGGGTCGCGGTGGCCCTGGTGATGGTGGTCTGGATGAGTCTCTATCGAGGCTTGTATCGCCCGTTGGGCCGTTATTTGCAACTTCCCCCGCAACGGCTGATGCAAATTGCCCATGGTCACTGGGGTGTGGGAACTTTAATGCTGAGTTTGTCGGCTACCGTTGCCATTAGCCAGCCGGCCCTAGCTCTCATGGCTGGGGGTCTCCTAACCCGTTATGCTCTCTGGCAAAGTCGCTCTCTGGAGCGGTCTCGCAGTTCTCGTCTTTGGCTCTATCTCGGGGTGGCTCAAGGGTCTGGCGTGGTGACGATCGCGGTGGCGATCGCCGGTCAACAGGGGTTGATTCTGCCCTGGTTTGGGGCGATCGCGGTCCTGTTATCCCTGGGAATACGTCAGGCCCCCTGGTCCGCCTGGGGATGGCATCCACAGCCCTGGCAGCAGCTTTCCCGAGTCTTCCCGGCCATTGTCGGAGTCTTGACCCTCAATGATGTGCATCCTCTGAGTCTGTTGGCGATCGGCCTCTTCTACATTGCCCTAGGCCAATGGGACCGACAAGTCCGTTGGCATTATCTGGCCCTGACTGCCCTCTGTGGCTTGGCTAGTCAGGGACTCAATGCCTTTGACATTGACGCTCTTATCCTCTGGCTGGCCCCCGTTACGCTGTCCATCCTTTATGTTGCCCAGGTTGATCCGAGCTTCCGAGACGGCGGCGATCGCACCCTCCGCCATCAACTGCGTCTAGGAACCCTAGCCCTCTTTTTTGCTCTCAGCTATTTGCCAAGCCATTGGCCGATTATCGGTAGTCTCAGTCTTTTGCTTCTGCTGGCGGGATTGAGCTTGAAAATTCGCGCCTTTTTATTCGTCGGTACAGCCTTTTTTGTTATCACAATTTTGGAGCAATTTATTATTCTAGGAACGCTCTATACCCTCTCTAAGTGGATATTGGGTTTGGGTTTTGGCTTGGTTTTGATTCTGGCAGGTGCTATTTTTGAGTCGAAAAAGTTACAGATTAAAAGCACTCTAAACAGTGCGGCAGAACAACTTAAGGATTGGGAATAGATGGGGTTTTCTGGATCTACGGTGGGATTTGTTACAGATTTTTTACAGAATAGACAAAATTGTAGCGAAAAATCCCCTCCTGGGAGGGGTAGGGGTGGGTTATGCCCCGACAGTAACGGGTGTAATCTGCCATAAATTTTCCTTGTCACCCTAAACCCAGAAGACCCAATAGATGATTTAAATTTTAGGATTAAAAATAATCCTAAAATACGGGATCTGCGTACTTATAGATCCGTTTAAAACCATCACTCGTTCTTCGTGACTTGGCTGGTTTTCCTCGTGACTGGGCTGAAGCCAAGTCATGCCTTTGGGGAGGCTCTGCCTCCCGAGGACAGGCGGCAGAGCCGCCCAGAGTCCGTGTCACGGCTTCAGCCATGACACGAGGAGGGAGGAGACGCCATGACACGAGGAGGGAGGAGACGCCAT
>SIHH01000299.1 GCA_004299065.1 Phormidium sp. SL48-SHIP
GGTTTGCGCTTCCTCGGCGGAGGTGGCGGTGATGAGAACGATGAGAGCGTCAGACATCGGGGTAGTCATGGGGAATGGATTGGTGAACAATCTAGGTCGGGTTTGGGGGGGTCGTCGTCAGGGATTGAAGGTCTCATTCGGCAACGGAACCCGTAACGGAACCCGTCACTATCGTATGATGCGTCTTGTAGGATGGGGAGCCAAATTCTGAAATCAGGTTTGGGATGTTTTCGAGGCGGATTGTGGCTGTCTCGTCAGAATTGATTTCGTAAACCCATTGGCTTTCCTCACATGAGGATGAACGGATGGGTGCGATCGCGTCGGGAAATTGCCCCTCTCGACGCGCCTGCTCGTTAATCTGTTGTAGGTTTTGGCTGAGTTCTAAGGCAAACTGGAGTTGCTGGGGTCTAACCCACCACTGAAAACGGTATTCGTTCCTCTCCGCATCATCGATAGAACTCCATTGCGTCGAGGGAATGGCCTCTAACAACTCTTGAGGGGTTAAACGGCAGATATCCATCTCTTCCATCTTCTCAAGTAACTGACGTTCTGCTTGCCAGACTTCGGCGGCGATTAGGTTGAAGTAGGGTGTGGCCAGGGGCCAGAGAAGCTGACGTATTGGAGGTGCGCCTTCGATCAGAGTTGAATCTGTCCAAGTTGATGAGTAAAAGTAGGCTTCAAATTTTAATCGTGACAGGCTGGTGTTTTGATGGGTGGCGATCGCGGGTTCAAGTTTTGCTTTGATATTGTCTGGGATATTGTCTGGGAAATCGTCGAGTTGACGAATCAGGTTTAGAAGATGTTTGTAATGGGTCTCAAGAGTCGCTTGAGAGGCTAAATCGGGATTCTTGTCTAACGACTTGAGCAGGTTTAAGATAGCGTTGAAACTCGCTTCAGTTTGATTGATGTCCCCAGCTTGGTGACGCTCAATGATGTTCAGCATGATGAGCTGAGATAGGCGGATCGGGAGCGACAGTTTGGGGAGTTGCGTTGAAAAATTGTAGGTTCGTACATCATAGGGAAGTCCGAAATCGAGGTTTTCGTCTTGAGCGAGGCGATCGCGAATTTGGTTCAGTTCGGCTCGATTGTCATCGAGATAGCGTTGTAGTTCTTGGGGGATTTCGGGTAAACGGCGATCGCCTGACTCAAAGACTTGTTGTAGATAGCGATCGAGACGATCTCCAAGCTGCTCAACATCAGAATGATCGGCCCATGCTTCTAATTCTAAGGCGAAGGAACTTGGCTCTCGGGGTGGAAAGTCTTGGTACATCTTTTCCGAGTATTGGTCTCGGTTCGCTAAGGAATCTCGACTCATGGTATTAGCGAAAAACACCCCGATGATCCAGCTAGTAATTAGGACGATATTGGCAATCATTAACAAACGAGGTTTCCAGGGTTTTGGCTTCATTTAATCTGACCTCCCGGTTGGCTCTTCATTGCCGCAAAGTGTTCTAAGAGCAAGCGATGGCTGAAGATATATCCACCCCCCATTTTTTGGACAAAGATACAGGAGGTTGCATAATCGAGAAAGTGAGCATAGTTCCAGGGAATGCGATTTTGCGATCGCAACAGTAGTCGGAGTAAACCATGTTTTAGAGCCGCAATTCCACCACTAACCAATCCCACACCAATTCCTAAAGCAATTCCCGCTGAGATAGACACGCCAACCCATCCAGCTAGGGTTCCTAAAAGAACCATGGCCACGGTTCCTAAAATCAGGCTATTGTGTAAGGCTTGCCAAATACCCTGATTGGGCGTTGTTGTGGTCTTGTCAATATCTGTTCCGGTAAAACCACCAATTAGAAAAGCAACGAGTCCCCCCAGAAATTGAAGGATAATTCCTAAGGGAATCCCTAAGATAAAGGAAGCTAAAAATTGAGTCCAGATAGAATTAGGCATTGTCGTTAAACCAAAATCTAGGGACAAGACAAAAAACAGATAAACTATCGAAATCTGACCGAGAATAAGACCAATTGCCAACCCCCACAGCATCCCCTCTATGAGTTTTTGTTTCCCCCAAAACCAAGACCATTGAAGTTTGTTGTATGACCGAATAGGGGTTTTTGCAATGACTAAAAACACGATAGCACTAGAGGCATAAATAACATAAAGTAAAGGTAGAGTTTCCAGACTCGCAAAGATTAGGTAAGATTTTTTATAAATTATCCAATCTTCATAAAAACGAGTGGCGCCTAGTCCTAAAAGGACGGCGATCGCCCCACTAAACACACTATAACTAAACACTCCCAGAGGGGAGAATACCCTGGGGCCAAAGGCTTGACGGAAGACGGACCAACATACCGCACTCATAAATCCTAAGACTGCCCCGGTTATTGTTGTTATAAAAAACAGAGAAAAACTAACTTCAAAAACAGCCGTAAAATTGGGCAGTATCATTGAAAAAATTGCGCCAAAAACTGCACCTAGACTTGAAAAAAGTTTAGCATGATATTCAAACTTCTGAGAGTTGCGGCTTAACCAACTCTGTTGAATCCCCTCAATCAAAAACACCGTCTGCGACTCTTTCACGAGCTGACGAGCCAACTCACTGAGCCAATGTTTGGTGTGCTGATCTTGATAAGGCTTATCAGCAACGCGCCGGGCCAGCATTCGCTCAATATATTTATCAAATAAATGCTGACGGCGTTCCTCTGCATTCACTCTCCTTTGGATTTCATGAGCAGAAATCCCCTGATAGGCGATGGACATAATACTCAACATTAAGGGCGATCGCGCCAGTTCTTGTAGGCTGGAATCCTCCTGTATTATCTGAGCGATTGCCGCGAGATCTTCGCCAGACTTTAAAAAATACTGGTTAACCTGTTCCGGGGTTAACGGTTGCAGACAAATTGCTCCTTGAAGCTGTAAACGAGTCTGGAGAGCTTCATAATCACTAATACGGCTACAAACAATTAGATCCGTTTGCCCATGATCCTGATAAAATTGGTTGATGGCCTCAACACAAGACTCGCGATGTCTGGGATTGACTTCATCTAAGCCATCGAGTAGTAGTAACAGTTTCTGATCCTGAATCCAAGTTTTGGCGATTTCGCGGCGAACCTGATATTTGCTTTGGAGTTCAGTGACTAACCAGTCGGCGATCGCCTGTCGTTTTCCGGGCCAGGATGACAGATTTAAAATAACAGGAATTGCCAAGTTTACATCATATTTAGCTCGTTCAATCAATTCCCGAGCAATTTCTAAGAGCGTGGTTGTTTTTCCCGAACCAGGAGCGCCTAAAATTAGCAAACTTCGTGATGCACCTAAGTCATCAAACTTGGCGATCGCCTGGGTTCCTGGAGGTAGCATATCCGAGGTGTCTTGACGGCGCCAGAGAAGACTCCAGGGGCGATCGAGTAGATCGTCACGGGAGTCTAAACCCAATTCCAGAGCCACACGACGTTGTAAGGAACGTTCGAGAACCCCCTCAATCCAATAATGACTCACTTTATCGAGTAACACTTGACGATTACGATACTCTTGTCTGAGAGGTGGTGCCGGCGATCGCAACCGGGTACGAGAGGATTCTAAAAGGATTTGATAAACGGGGAAAGCTTCACTAATATTCTTGAGTTCTCGCAAGCCTAAATACGTCGCCTTGACAGATAATGTTTTTTTGACATCATCATAAACGGTCTTCGACAAACAAATTCCTCCCGGTTCAGCCTGAGTTTGTAGGCGAGCCGCAATGTTAACCCCGTTGCCCATAATGTCATTGTCTTTAAGGTAAACATTGCCTAAATGAATACCAATGCGATGATTCAAAACATCGTCATCCGAGAGAGATTTTGACTGGTTGGCCAACTGTTTCTGAATCTCCAAAGCACAAGCCACCGCTTGCAAGGCATTGTCAAAATACATTAACAATCCGTCTCCTGTCGATTTGAGAACCCGGCCCTGCGTCTCTTGACAGATTTGCCTCATTAACCCCAAATCTCGCTCGACTAACCCTAGGGTTCGCTCTTCATCAGCGGCCATTCTGGCACTAAACCCCACCGCATCACTAAAGACAACAGCCGCCAAGATTCGTTGTGGATCTAGCAAAGTGCTTGGATGGTCATTCATGGTTCTCACCTCGTTATGCAATCCCAGACTCGGACGATCGCGAGACAACAGCTCAAGGGAGATTGACTCAACTTGACTCTGCATCCCCGCAAACTGATGCAAGACTGTGCTGCTGATTACCGCTCATTTCTTAGATGTCGCCATTGTACGGCCGGTTATGGGTTCCCTTTTCCGATATATTAAGCGTGTTCACC
>SIHH01000300.1:0-2220 GCA_004299065.1 Phormidium sp. SL48-SHIP
TGTTCCCTATTCCCCAAACTCAAAATACCCCGGTTTCACCTGAGTTTGCTGTAACTTGGGGTCATAGTCGAGGCGGTATTCCCGCGCGATCGCCCCAAACTCCCGCAGTTGCTTGGCTTCAGGTTCACGAATCTCCGTATCCGTTGACAACAAAATCACCTGATGACTCGCCGCCGGAAAATAGCGTTCCACCAAATTTTGACGGTGAGACGAATCCAACCGGCCTAGAGGCGTATCAATGGCCACCGGAAGCTGACGGCCCGACACCCGCGCCAATCCCCAGAGGAAGGCGATCGCCAACAATTGCTTTTCCCCCGCCGAGAGACGATGTTTGGGAACCATCTGTCCCTGACGATCATATAACAGCAAGCGAAAGTCCTCCGCCTCAATCACCACCCGATGCACCAAATCCGACTTGTGCAACAGATAGCGGAAACATTCGGTGACTTCGAGTTCCAGCTTATTGAGTTTCCGTAGCGTCAACCGTTCCCGGAATTGAGCTAACGTCCGTTGGACCGACTTGGCGTTATCAATTAAGTGATTCGCATTTTGGCGATCGACATTCTGTTCCCCATAACTAGCCAACTCCTTCTTAATCCGTTCAACCTCAGCCCCCCGTTGCTGAACCTCCCGTTCTCGTAACTCCAGGGTTGCATCGAGTTTCTGGCGTTCCCCCTGAGCCTGCGTCATGGCCAGTAAAAGGCGATCGCTGTCCTCCTTCGGGGCGGCCTGTGCAATCAGCTGTTCCGTGCGAGTCAAGGCCTCCAACGCCTCTTGTAAGTGGTCTTGCGTGGTCTGAGTTTGACGTATCCCATCCCCGAGGCGATCGCCCAACAAGGCCCCCAATCCCTGCAACTGGCGATCGCTCAACCCCAACCACAGGGCCGCCTCATCCTGCGTTGCGGGGCCATCCTCCCGCAGAAACGCCTGTACCTGCTGCAACTTCGGTTTCGCCAATCCCAACCCTTGCAACAAATCCAACAGTCGCTGATCGCGCTCCTGCATCGCCCCTTGCACCAAACGAGCGCGAGTTTCTTGGGCCTCCCAATCCCCTTGTTTATGAGCCATCTGTAACAACGGCTCAACCGCCACTAGGGGTAAACAGCCCGCCGCCAACTCCCGTAGGCGATCGCGATGACGCTCCACCTCCTGTTTCTGACTGCGAAGCTGAGCCTCTAGGGCCGCCCGTTCCTCAGCAATTTTGCCCCCCTGAGCGCGAAACACCGCCGTCGCTCGTTCTTCCTCCTCCAGAGCGCTCTGGCGCTCCCGTTTTAAGTCTTTGACCTGTTGCTGAAGCTGCTGATGTTCCTGCTGAGCCTCCTCCAAGCGTCGCTCAATCGCCTCAATCTCGGCCCGTTCCTTCTTCCCCGCCAACGTCTTACGCTTGCGATTTACCAACACCTCCAAATCCACCGCCAAGCGTTCGGCCAACTCCAGCCCCAACAAGGACTTAATCGCGCTCGATACGAGCGGCGGTGGGGCCTCCTGTTCCGCCAACTCCTTCACCTGTTCCCCATCAAACAGAAACAGATTAGAAATTCCCAAAGGAAGCAGGGTTTCGACGTACTCATCCCAGGTTTCTGACAGGCCCTCATCCTTCCAATCACTATTTCCCAGGCCATCGGGCTGATAAATCCCCAGAGTTTCCCTCCCCTCCTTGGGATAGCGATCCCAAGTGCGAATGATGCGATAGCGCACCTGCTGATTGTCTACCACCTGCTCAAACAGCAGTTCAATCGTCGTTTTCGCATGGGGTTCACTATGGCGATTGACGCATTGAGCCAGGAAATCCCCATAATTGAGACTTCCCCGCGTCGAACATTGCGCCCGTTGTCCATAGAGGGCCAGGCGAATCGCATCCATCAGGGTGGTTTTACCGCCGCCATTCATCCCCCCAAAGAGGATAATCGGGGCCAGTTCCCCCCCTTCGGCGTCGATAGGGCGTAGATTGAGTTCTTGTCGTCCAATATAAGGACCAAAGTTTTGTAGGACGAGTTCAAGGAATTTCATGGGGTCGCAAAAACGCCAGGGACGACAAAGCATTCCTGGCGCGAATATGTCTTTAGGGCGATCCTAACGGATTTTGGGGACACTTGGGCAGGGTTTCCCCTGCCAAGCGTGGGTTTCGCTTAACGCATTCCCCCAGGGCCACGACCTTCACCGGGATTTCCGGGACCATTTCCGGGACCATTTCCGGGACCATTTCCGGGACCATTTCCG
>SIHH01000300.1:2320-4242 GCA_004299065.1 Phormidium sp. SL48-SHIP
ATTTCCGGGACCATTTCCGGGACCATTTCCGGGACCATTTCCGGGACCATTTCCGCGACCGTTTCCGCCGCGATTCCCACGGCGATGTCCCCGTTGTCCACGATGGTCTTCCATCCAATCGCGTACCTGGGTTCGCTGTTCATCGGTGAGAACTCCGCGAATTTCCATCATCGAGTTAAACCGCAAATCCGACATTTCATCGCGCAGTTCCATCATCTGTTGACGCTGTTGGCGAATTTCGGATTCCGGGGCGTTGCTTCCCATGGCGTTGTGCATGGTATCCCGTCGTTGTTGCATCTGTTCACGAACGCCATCAATTTGCGGTTGATAGCGATCGCGGATGGCTTGAATGGACTCGGTTTGTTCCGGGGTTAAGTCCAATTCATCAATCCAACGCATTTGACGGCCACCTCCCGGGCCACGCTGACTCATGTGACTCTCACGGGGACTCATATCGTCGGCGTGAGCGTAGGGTGCAGCGACGGTTCCGAGAACCAGGAACCCCGCTAATCCGCACATGGCGGCTTTACGGGTGCAGCATCGGTTTTGGAAGCGATTACGGTGAGCCATGATGATCAATCTCCTATGTAAATCTGTAAATCTGTAAATCGTCAATGAGTCAATGAATCGTCAATGACATGAAGGGGTTAACCTGAAAGGGTTAACGTGAATCCGTTGCGGGTTCGCTTGTGGATTCGCTTGGGCTGGCCAGTTCCGAGAATTCCCAGGAACGTTCCCATTCCTCGCTTTCCCAGGGATTGGCCTCGCACTCGTAGCTCGAACAATACCAACTCTCTTCGAGGAAGGTTTCGAGTTGCGCCAACTGAGCGTTACTGGTTTGGGGGGTGAAGAGATGGCGGCTGCTGAACCAGACTAAGGGAATCAACGCCGCTGCGATCGCCCCCCCTAAACGCCATTGCTGTCGACGTCGAATCAACTTGAGGGTTTTGTCAGTCCGAACCTGGGCCAACAGTTGCGACTCAAGTTCCGGCGGCGCCGGTGGCGCAAGAGGTTGATAGTGTTGTAGAAAAGTGACGAGTTGGCGATCGTCATCGTGGTTGTTGGTCAAAATGTCACCCCCTGCTGTTCGAGATACTGGCGGACGAGTTTTCGCCCATGAAATAAACGAGATTTTACCGTTCCCACGGGAATCTCAAGGATGTCCGCCACCTCTTTTTGGGGCAGATCTTCGAGATCATGCAAGACAATCACACTCCTAAAGTCGAGTTTGAGTTCTTGCAAGGCCTGTTCAACCCAATCCCGATATTGCAGTTCCATGAGATCCGACGCTTGAACCGGCGGTTCAGGTTGCAGTTTGGCCCGTAAGTCAGCGCTTTTGGCAAACTCTCGCCGTTTATCGGTGGCAACGTTCCAGACGATACGATAGAGCCAGGTGGAGAAGTAGTCAGGCGATCGCAGTTTCGGTAGGCCTCGCCACACCCGCAGGAAGGTTTCCTGAACCAGATCGTCGAGAACCTCCCCACCACAGAGTTGATAGAGGGTTGCTCGCACTTTTCCCTGATAGCGTCGATAGAGTTCCCGAAAACTGTGTTCGTCTCCTTGACAACATCGACGCACTAATTCCCCATCTTGAGGGCGATTGGGCTTGTCTGCTGTCACCATTAATGTTTGACCATTCCCTAACCTGTATCTTGTACCGAACCATCGATAGCCGTTACATTTGGGATGTCCACGTTACGGAACTCCCCTCAATCCCGGACTCCAAGGTTATAGACTGACTCAACGCTCAAACGGTTCAATCATTCTCTCTACGATTCCCTTTTCCGACTGATTATCCCCGCCAGGAAGAGGCCAACAGTCCATTACCTCTTGCCATCCCCTCTTGGGAGGGGTTAGGGGTGGGTTATGCCTCTTGCCTCTTGCCATCCCCTCTTGGGAGGGGTTAGGGGTGGGTTATGCCT
>SIHH01000301.1 GCA_004299065.1 Phormidium sp. SL48-SHIP
ATAATACTCCCGAATCGCCGTCAGCCCCTGCTCGCAAACCTGCAACGGCGGACATTCCAGCGGATTCTCCCCAACATTCAGCCGGAACAATCGCGGCAGATGCACCATAAACTCGGGAATCTCGCGAATCTGATTTCCCGTTAACTCCAACATTGATAAACTCTGCATCTGCGCCATAAACCCAGGAATCTCGCGAACCTGATTATTCGATAACTCCAACCCCGAGAATCGGGGAAGGCGGCTCAAACAGGGAGGAATGGCTGTAATTTGATTGCGAGCCGCGTACAACAGACGCAACTTCGAGAGTTCCCCAATAAACTCAGGAATTTCCGTGAGGCGATTCCCCGAAAGATTCAATCCCGCCAACTCCGGGAACTCCAACAGCACCTCGGGAACCTCCTGCAAGCCTAACCCATGTAAATTCAGGGTGTCCCGTCCCGCTGCTTTCATCGCCTCAATTCGGGCCTCAACGCTATTCTCCATCGCCGTTACGTCCTTAAAGTTCCCTCAATTCTAGCCTCGCCCCTTGCCAAAGTCTGCCCCCAGGACAGACACTGAAAACACGCCCTTGCTACTACTGGTTCTCAATCTCCGTGCGTCCTAATCTCCCTAACCAACGCTGGATTCTGGCGGATCTCCCTGAAGCTGAGATCCAATCTCTGGCTGAGTCTCTCAATGTCTCTCCCCTCATTGCCCAAATCCTCATGGAACGGGGCTTAGAGAGTCCTGAGGCGGCTCGAATTTTCCTGGAACCTGACAGCCTGGAACTGCCGCCACCCCTTCAGGATTTCCCCGATTTAGCGATTAGTCTCGATCTCATTGTGGAGATGATTGAGACGGAACGGGCGATCGCCATCTGTGGGGACTATGATGCTGATGGTATGACCAGTACCGCCCTGCTGTTGCGGGCTTTGGGACGTTTGGGGGCAAATGTCGATTATGCGATTCCCAGCCGCATGAGCGATGGCTATGGCATTAACTCCCGCCTCGTGAATGAGTTTGCTGAGGCGGGGGTGGGGTTAATTATCACTGTCGATAATGGCATTAGCGCCTATGGGCCGGTTGAGGAAGCCCGAGAATTGGGGATGGAAGTGATTATTACCGATCACCATGATTTGCCCGAGGTGATTCCTCCCGCCAGTTCCATTCTTAACCCCAAAATGGCCCCAGAGAACTCTCCCTATCGCGGTATGGCGGGGGTGGGGGTGGCCTATATGTTGGCCATGCACCTCGGAGAACATTTTGGACAGGGGGATGCGTTCCGACTTCCTATGTTGGAATTGCTGACGTTGGGAACGATCGCCGACTTGGCCCCCCTCACCGGCGTCAACCGATATTGGGTTTTACAGGGGTTGCACCTCCTGGCAAATTCGCAAATTCCGGGCATTCAGGCGCTCGTGCAGGTGTCGGGAGCAAGGGACAATGGCAAAAAAGCCCTAAAACCTGATGCCATTGGTTTCCGCCTCGGTCCTCGCATTAATGCGGTGGGGCGCATTGGTGATCCCCAGTTGGTGATTGAGTTGTTGTCGACAGATGACGAGGGGATCGCTTTGGAACGGGCCATGCAATGTGAACAGATTAACCGCACCCGCCAGGAGATGTGTGAGGAGATTGAACGGGAGGCGATCGCCTGGAGTGATTCGTTGCGCGATACCCTCCCTGAGACAAGGGTTCTGGTTCCCCTGCAAGCCAATTGGCATCATGGAGTAATTGGTATTGTCGCCTCCCGTTTGGTGGAACGCTACGGGGTTCCGGTGTTTATCTGCACCTATGAGGATGAGGAATTGCAACAAGTGCGGGGTTCGGCGCGGGGGATTCCTGAATTTAATGTGTTTGAGGCTTTGGACTATTGCGGGGATTTACTAACCAAGTATGGGGGACATCCGGCGGCTGGGGGGTTTTCGCTCCCGGAAGCCAATTTAGAGGCCTTTCGTCAGCGGTTGAGTGAGTTCGCCTGTCAATGCTTGCAGCCGGAACATCTCAAACCGTTGGTTCGACTGAGTGGGGAGTTGGAGTTTGAGGATCTCGATTTGGAGCGGTTTGAGGAGGTTGAACAACTGCAACCTTTTGGAATTGGGAATCCCACGCCGGTGTTTTATTCGTCTCAGGTGCGGGTTTTGCAACAGAAGACGGTGGGAAAGGGCCATCTGAAGCTGGAATTGGCTCAGGGGGAGTCTGAGACGTCGATTGGGGCGATCGCCTGGCGTTGGGGTGAGTATTTCCCGTTACCCAGTCCCCTAGATTTAGCCTACAAACTGGGGGAGAATGAGTGGCAAGGACAGGTTTCGCTCCAGTTAGAGGTGGTTGGCGCTCGTCGTCCTGAGGGCGTGGTTTGGGAGTCTCGGACGAGTGAGGAGGAGATTCCCGAGGCCACGGTGATTGAGTCAACGGAGGTTGCTTCGGCTAAGGCTGAGGAGGCGGTGACTGAGGCGGGGGACACCCTACAGCGGTTTGAGTACCAAAATCGGGTCTATTTCTGTGGCCTCTACCCTCATGGGGAAACTAAAGAACTCCGCATTCGTAATGATCGCGGTCAAGTCTTGGCGGTGAATCAGGGTAACCAAATGGGCCTGCTGGGAACCTCGCGAGACAATGCTCGCTATGTCGATGTGCGAGAACGGCGATTTTACGATTTAATAAAAGCAGCCCTGGCGGTGTTAAACGGCTCGTCGTCTTGATGCGGTTGTCCCAAACTCGGGAACCAATTAGCGAAAAGCCCGATGGCGATCGGGCTTAAGAGATGAGTCTCAAAGTCTCCTCAAGGTCTCCCGCTTTAGAGGTCACCACCCCGGAAGGCGAGGAGAAAGATCACCACGGGTCCCGAAACGAGAATTAAACCAACAAAGGTGAGTTGGAAAATGGGTTCCCAGTTGATTGATGTGAGTGCTGATGTTAACGCTTCCATAAAATCCTCTCAAACAGAAAAAACAGGGTCGATATAAATCGCGGGAAATGCCGTTTAATATCTTACTGGCTGATGGGTCCTAAATTTTAAGAAACTTTACAAAAGTATAAATCCGTGTCCCGTCAGCCTTGGGGGCGATCGCCCCTGACGACCCACCCCTATCATCCCTTGGAGTTTCCACCGTGGCAACCTGGCAATGTGTAAAACAGTGTGGCGCCTGCTGTTATCTGGCCCCTGAAGAGCGTCCCGACTTAGAGGAGTATCTCTCCCGAGAGGAACTCCAGCTCTACCTGAGTCTGGTCAAGGACGATGGCTGGTGTAAGCATTATGACCACGATACCCGAGAATGCGGCATTTATGAGAAACGCCCTGGCTTCTGTCGGGTGGACGCCCAAGAGTATGAGCGGCGTTATGATATTGATCCCGAGGATCTCGATGAGTTTGCCATTGACTGCTGTCGGGAGCATATCGAGGACATTTACGGCGATCGTAGCCTAGAGATGATACGCTTTGACCGCGCCGTCGGCAAACCGCGAATTTTGCGCCCCAAAGCCGATTGCTGACCGCTCCCAGAGACCGAACCCTCAAACCCCATGTAAAATAATATGATGTTTGTTATCACGCCGCATCTGTGAAAGCTCCCACCCCTTCCCCAGTCCAAGACCCCCCAGAGCGTACTTCTCCCTCAACGCGCAAAACCTCCAAATCGATCCTAGGGATTTTCGGCTCGACCTTTATCACTATTTTCTTGGCGGAAATGGGGGATAAAACTCAACTGACTACCCTGCTAATGACCGCCGAGTCTGACGCGCCCTGGGTTGTCTTTTTAGGAGCCGCTTTAGCCCTAATTACCACCAGTTTAATTGGGGTTCTCTTGGGGCGTTGGCTCGCCAATCGTGTCTCGGAAGAAACGATTGAAACCTTTGCCGCTGTCATTCTTTTGTTTATTGCCATTCTCCTCCTCGGAGAAATGGTAAACCTTTAATGTTTAGGACGATTAACGATGGATTGGGATTTACTCGGATTAACCTTTATCGCCGTTTTCCTCTCAGAACTTGGCGATAAAAGTCAATTGGCTGCGATCGCCCTCAGTGGCAGTTCTAAATCCCCTCAAGCTGTCTTTTTCGGAACCGCTGGAGCCTTAGTTTTAGCGAGTTTTCTCGGAGTGCTTG
Organism: Phormidium sp. SL48-SHIP; assembly: GCA_004299065.1. Lineage (GTDB taxonomy): Bacteria > Cyanobacteriota > Cyanobacteriia > Cyanobacteriales > Geitlerinemataceae > Sodalinema. The sequence continues at coordinate 4,078 of SIHH01000301.1, forward strand.
CCGGGGATGCCGTCGCTGAACTTCTACCCACCCAAATCCTCAAGGGTTTAGCCGCTCTCGGGTTTGCCTTTATTGCCCTGCGACTACTTTGGAAAGACAACTGATCGCCAACAGTTAATCG
>SIHH01000302.1 GCA_004299065.1 Phormidium sp. SL48-SHIP
CTGGGGACACTCGGTTTCTGGGGTTGCGGGGGGTTGGGCCGTTGGGGGGACGATCGCCTGGGGGGACGGTTTTGTTTACATTAGACTGGGGGTGGGAGAGTTCGTTAAAGGGCTTGACAGGGATGTTAGGCTGTGTTAATAGCGAGGGCTTTGGTTGGGGGGGTGGGGTCATGGTTTGCTTAGGGTGCGCCACTTGCGGTTGGCCCGGTCTTTTGCCTCTTGCCTCTTGCCTCTTGCCCTTCTCCTGTGTGCATCGAACAATCAGGGTTACACTATATGTATATTCGCCATCAGTCTGTCACCGTTGCGGTGATTGGGTGCATCATGTTGGGCTGGGTGTCGTTGGGCGTTTCTAGCTCGCGATTCCAGTCGGGTTCTGTTACGCTGCTCTACTCGGATGCGGTTCCTGAGCCTCAGGGGGAGGATGCTCCTGAGGAGTCTTCGGGGGCGGGAAGTCGGGCGGGGCGGCAGTTGATGCGATCTGATGTTTATTTGAATCCTTTGGCAGCCGCATGGCGCGATCTCCGTTTTCTGGTTCTATTGAGCGATCGCCTGACTCCTCCTTAACTCCGTCTCTGTGGGGAGGGCGATCTCCGTCTGCTGGACCATCTTCAGGTTCTCAACCGCCCTCTGAGGGCGGTCTTTCTGCGGCAGGGTCATCCCCCTCGGGAAATCGTCCAGGAGACCCGCCTAGACGCCAATTGAAGGGGGATGATCCTGGGGGGTATCGGGGGGGACACAGTCCTCGGGCGTCGGGCTGGTTACAGCGCTATTGGCGCGGGGTGTTACAAACGGCTCTGCCGATTGCGCTGTTGGTGAATCTACTGGCGGGGTTTGGGGGGTTGGCGCCGTTTGAGCGGGGGCTACTGGATGCGGGGTTCCGCTGGAAGTCGGTCGAATCTCTGGATGAACGGGTGGTGATTGTGGAGATTCGCGAGGAGGATATTCGCGAACTCGGCGGGTTACCGCTGTCGGATCAGGTGCTGGCGGAGACGATTGAGCAGATTGTGGCGGCTAATCCTCGGGTGATGGGTTTGGATATCTATCGGGATTTGCCTCAGGCGCCGGGGAGCGATCGCCTAGAGTCGGTGTATGCCAATACGCCTCAGTTAATTGGCATTGAGAAGGCTCTGGGAGAAGCAACGGTTGCGCCGCCTCGGGGGTTGCAGGAGGCGGGGCGGGTGGCTCTGGCGGATATTGTTGAGGATCGCGATGGGGTGGTGCGACGGGCTTTGATTTCGGCTACTCTGGAGGGACAGGTGCGGATGACTTTGGGAACTCGCCTGGCTCTGGACTATTTGGCTGAGGAGGGGATTACGCTGGAGCGATCGCCGGCCTGTGAAGGCTGTTATGAGTTGGGCCAAGGGCAGCTCCGTCCGCTGACGCCCTATATGGGGGGCTATTCAGAGGTCGCCAGGGGGGGCTATCAGATTTTACTCAATTATCGCCGGGGACGACCTCGGAGCTTTCTACGGCTGGGGTTCAATGCGGTGCGTCAGGGTCGGGTGTCGCCGGATCTGTTGCGCGATCGTGTGGTCTTGATTGGGACCACGGCGGTGAGTACGAAGGACTTTTTCGGCACTCCCTATGGTTTGGGTCCCAGGGCCATGAGTGGGGTGGAACTCCATGCTCAGATGACGAGCCAATTGTTGGGGGCGGCGTTGGAAGATCGGGCGCTCTTGCGGGTCTGGACGGTGGCTCAGGAGGCGCTCTGGGTGACGGTTTGGAGCTTGGCGGCGGCGGCGAGTCTTTGGTGGCTGTTGGGCTGTGGTTCGTTGTCTCAGGTGGCTCAGGGAACGGCTGGGTTGGGGCAACGGTTGGGATTATCGCTGAAGTTGTCGGTGGGCGATCGTATTCCTCTGGCGGTGCTGGTTTTGGCTCAGGTGAGTGTGTTTTGGCTGCTGTTGTTGGGGTTGGGCTATGGGGCTTTTGAGAAGGGCTGGTTTATTCCGATGATATCCCCGGCGTTGGCAACTTTGGCGGTGACGGTGACGGTCACCCATCGCTATCGTCATTGGCAATTACAACAGAGTCATGCTCAGTTGGCGTTTATGAATCTGCGGTTGCAGGAGTATTCGCGGGATTTGGAGGCTAAGGTGTGCGATCGGACTCAGGCCCTCCAGGCGGCGAAACAACGAGCGGATGAGGCGAATCGCGCTAAAAGTGAGTTTCTGGCCAATATGAGTCATGAGTTGCGCACACCACTCAATGGCATTTTGGGCTATGTGGAGGTGTTGCAACGGGATCTAACGCTTCCGGCGGCGGCGAAAACGGTTACCCCGGAACAGGCGTTGCAGACGATCGCCGATTGTGGGCAACATCTGTTAATGCTGATTGAGGATATTTTAGATCTGTCTAAGATTGAGGCGCGCCGCTTTGAACTCGAAGCGGTGGATTTTGAGTTGGTGACGTTTTTGCAGGGGATTGAGCAACTCTTTAGTCTGCGATCGCGGCAAAAGGGGGTCATGTTTGAGTGTGACATCGATCCTCATCTTCCCAGTCTTGTTCGGGGAGACGAACGCCGCTTGCGACAGGTGTTGTTTAATTTACTGAGTAATGCGGTGAAGTTTACGGATATTGGCACGGTGGCGTTGCGGGTGACGCTGGTGAAGCTCCCGACGGGAGAGGGAATCGGGAGACAAGAGGAGATGGCTGAAACGGGAGTTACGTCGGAGGAGGGGACGTTCCCGATGGTGTATGTGGACTTCCGGGTGGCGGATACGGGGGTGGGGATGACGGCTGAGGAGATTGAACATATTTTTAAACCCTTCCGACAGGTGGGAAATCATCCGCAACAGAAGGATGGTGCGGGTTTGGGATTGGCGATTTCTCAGTATATTGTCGAGAAGATGGGGGGACAGGTGCAGGTTGAGAGTCAGCGGGGACGGGGAAGTGTGTTTTCGTTTATGATTCCTTTGCAAACTCGTTTGGTTTGGGAGAGTTGCACGTTACCGACTCCAGGGGATGGGGTGATGGCGTTGCAGGGGGTAACGCCTCGGGTGGCGGTGATGGAACGTCAGGAGTGGAGTGGGCGACTGTTGCAGGTTTGGTTGCAAGAGTTGGGCTGTGAGGTGATGCAGCCGTCGTCTCTGGGGGAGGGGGTTCCCGATTTGGTGTTTGTGGATTGGATGGTGTCGTTTGCGATTTTTGAGCAACGACGGATGCGGCGTGAGGGGGCTGAGTTGGGGATAGCCTCGGAGGAGATGACCTCGCAGCGAGAGGTGGAGGGTTCTCTGTCTCCTCTGGTGCGTCAGTTTCAGGTTTGGCGGGCTGAGAATCCCCAGTTGAAATGGGTGGTGTGTTCGGCGAGTGCGTTTGAGGGCGATCGCTTGCTGGCGTTACAGGGGGGTGCGGATGGGTTTTTGACGAAACCTCTCTCGCGTGAGGCGGTGGTGGCGATGTTGTCGCAGTTGTGGGATTGTCAGTGGCGTTATGAGGCGGTGTCGTCGCCATCGCTGGGGGGTCAGCTGGGGGGTCAGTCGGGGGATAAGACGGCGTTCGCGGAGTCTGGGGACTGGCCAACGTTGGATCAGTTGGAGGTGTTGTATCCTTGGGTGTTGCGGGGGAATTTGGGGCAGGTTTGTCGCTTGGTGGAGGAGTGGCGAGAGGTGAATCCGGCGTTGGGAGGGTTTGCGGATCAGGTGCAGGGGTATTGTGAGGGGTTTCAGGTGCGTCAGCTGCGATCGTTTTTGGGGATGAGTGATGGCTGAGGGGTCGGGTTTGGGTTTTGCGGTAGACTGGTTAGGGTCGCTTCGTTTGGTGAGTTATGGCTGTTTGGCAAAGACTTCGGGGACTATTGGTTGTGGGGTTGGTGGTTGTGTTATCGGGGCTTTGGATGCCCCTGGCACTGGCGTTGACGCCGATTGAGTTATCGGATTTATCTTATGAGGATTGTCCGCCGTCTTTGGGGGATGGGGCGGTGGTGAGTGGTTCGATGCAGTCGGCGAATTGTTTTATTGTGACGGGGAAGGCGAAAAATACGTCGGGTAAACCGGTGGTGAATGCGGATATTTTTGGCCGCATTTATGATGCGAATAATAATAATGTTATGCCGAATCGAACTCGTTTGGGGGCCATTGATGAGGTTCCTCCTGGGGTGAGTGAGTTTGAGTTACAGATTATGGTTCCGGCGAGTCAGCCGCTTCCGTTGCAGTTGAAGCAGTTTAAGGCGTCGGGGTTTACGGG
>SIHH01000001.1:0-10738 GCA_004299065.1 Phormidium sp. SL48-SHIP
ATCCTGATTGCCTTTAATTTTCTTTTTAAAAGCCCGTTTAAAAGCAGAGCTAAAACTAACTTCCATGATTATTCTTCAATCATCTCCTTCAATTTATCAATCTGGTTGGAGAACTTAAGATTTCCTTGTTTTTCTTCCTGCTGGGCTACTTGGAAATTCTTATAAATATTGTCACGAGATTCTTCACGAAGATATTGCTGTAACAACATTGAAATTTCTTGTTTTTCATCGATAGAAAGACCTTTTATTGCTTCAACTACATCATTAAATCTCATCATTGACTAAGCCTCACGGTACTGACTTACTTTGAATGATATTCTATTTTGCCATAAACCAACCGACACCCCAGCCTTCCTCACGGACGAACCCCTAGAATTGCCTCAACGCCGACATCCTCGCCAACGAAACCCGCGAACGGGAAATCGCCCTCACCCTGGCTCGAACTGATTTGGGACATCACTTGTCCCGACGAAGACCCCGCAGAACTGCGATCGCCACCTCAAAACCCTCAAACGCGCCCCACCTCCTCCCCCACCGTGCCATTCTCTTCGGTAGCGAATTTCCACCCCGACCCAACCCACCCCAGAAGCGTTCGCGAAGCGTCTCCGCAGGAGAATCGCCTTTTGCCAAAAACTGACCGGGGTAATTGCCGTTGCATTTCTCACCGAGGAACCCCTAGAAGCGCCCTTAAAAGGCTTTCCCCCCAATCAACGGAATCTGTTATCAGCCATTGAAACCTGGTTAGGGGAGATTTAAGCAGCCACCAAGAAACCCGGTTTCTGACCCTTGGCGGCAAAATTAGCTAAAATGTCAACAACCCCTAGCCCCTGACTAAACAATGACTCAAACTCTTGATGTCACTGGACTCACCCCAGAACAAATCGAGCAAATTCAGAAGATAATAGAAACGTTTAAGACTATTAATCAACAGCAGAAACAAGGCGATCGCCCACTAATAACTGACTCCACCAGCCCCCTCACCCACGCTCAAAAAATAGTTAAAAAATATGCGAAAAATCGGAACCTAACAGAGGAACTGATTCAAGAACGCCGTCACGAGTCTATCCATGAGTAATGTCATCATGGATGCCTCTGCCATATTAGCATTTCTCAATCAAGAAAGCGGGAGTGAACAAATAACAGACTTGATTGAAAATGCAACGATTAGCACCATTAATTTATCTGAAGTGATTGCTAAATTAGCAGAAATTGGCATCTTAGAAACCGAGATTTTGCAAATTTTGTCCGACTTGAACTTAAAAATTGTTCCCTTTGATGAACCGCAAGCTCAAATTGCGGGTATGCTACGACCCATGACTAAACCTCTAGGCTTATCCCTTGGCGATCGCGCTTGTTTAGCCCTGGGTCTTGTTCTCAATCAACCCGTGATCACCGCAGACCGCCAATGGAGTCAGTTAAATCTTAACCTCGAAATTCGAGTGATTCGGTAAAAAGGCTTTCCCCCCAATCAACCGAATCTTATATCCGCCATTGAAACCGGGTTAGGGGAGATTTAAGCAGCCACCCAGAAACCCGGTTTCCGAACCCTCACCCCAAGTTCTCAAATTCGCTAAAATATCATCAAACCCTAGCCTTCAGTTACTGTCGGGGCGAAAAATTTTTCGCCCCGACAATTTTGTATGTTATGTAACAAATTCCACCGTAGATCCAGAAGACCCAAAAAATCCACTGAACTCAAATCTAAGCGAAAATCACCATCCTCTCCGACAACCCCCTAGAAGCGTCCTTAAAAGGCTTTCCCCCCAATCAACCCAATTTAATCTGCACCCTTGAAACCGGGTTAGAAGACCCCATCAAAACCCATCAGACAGACCCATTTTTTCAGCATTGAGAGCATCAATAGCCCTCAACAGCGTCTCAACTCGTTGTGCAACACTATGCTGTTGACGAATCCGCTGAGATAACGCCAGTCGTTGCGATGCTGTACTGTCGCGGCGGCGTAAACAGTCTTGGACCAATACACCTAACTTCTCGGGTTCATCATAACAGGCGATCGCATCCCCAAACACCGCCTCTACGCCAACCACCGCATCCGAAACAATCATGGCCCCACAAGCCGCCGCATCAAAGAGACGATTCGAGAAAAACCCACCCTCGCGCATCGTATCCCAATGGTCATTCAACACCACTCCCGCCGCCGTATAATACTGTCGCAACTGGTCATTAGCAATATGAGTTCCTCGCACATAATGCGACGGTAAAAAAGCCTCCCAACGGCTTCCATACACCGCCACATCTAACCCCGCCGCCACCGCATCTCGCACAATTGGACGATACACCTGGCGTGAATTGCCAACAAATAACACATCCGGGATATCAGCATCTAAACTTGAGTCAGGATAGAAGCGAGAAGCGTCGGTACATTGCAATAGCGGTTGTACCTCAACCTGAACCTGGGATTGTAACTGTTTGGCATAAAAGTGTGAGGCAACAAATACCTGATCATATTGCTCATATTCCTCCAGAGAAACCTGGTCAGGATGACTAATAAGCCAAAGAAAATTAATCTGATGGGGTTGTGGTTTATAATCACTCAATCCTCGCAAGACAATCGCCACATCGTCGCCCAAACTTTGGGAACATTGCCAATCGGGGAGGATATCAATCCGCACAGAATGTCCCAACTGCTCAAACCCTCGTTTCAAGCCTTGCGCCAGGTGATAATCTCCCCATTCTTGGACTTGGTTTTGATGAGGAACCCCAATCTTAAGACTAATTCGATAGCGGTTTGTCATCGTCTCTTTGAGACTGGTAAACACTGTTTGAGCGCGATGACGATAGGTATGGTGATCTCGGATTTGAGCCTGTAATTGAGCCACTTTTTTCTGTCGTAATGGCTCATCACTTAGATAAGTGTGTAACACGGATTCCAAGGATTCAGGAGAGTCAAAGGTGGGTAGTAAACCGCCAAACACCTCATCGTTGCCTAGTTTGCCATTGGTCACCACTAACGCTCCTGCTGCGATCGCATCAAAGACCCGAGAATTAACCGACCCCCAATTTTTTGTGACTGTATTCGCATCATCAATGACAATCTTAGTGGAACGATAAACCTGTGGGAGTTGCTCATAAGACACTGCACCTCGGTAATAGTCTTGAAACTCAGGAAATTCCTGCCAATGATGACCATAAAGAGCAAAGCAATAGGGGATTTTTTCAGGACGTAAACAGGTGATAATCTCCCGAGGAACGTTCCAGAAATTGCCCGTAAAACAATAGTCAGACTGGAAAGAATCTCGGGGTAATAATTGGTCAGAAAATCGCTCAGGATTGGTGGCAATTCGCAGTTGAGTCACGGCTTTAGAAAGCTGCTGGCTGAGATAGTCCACCCCAGCGTCAGAAGATGACCAAACTAAGTCATAGTCGGCAATTGATGGAGTTTTAGCCCAAGCCTCAAACCAATTGCGAATCCAAGCCACTTTAATTAGACGTGGTTTAGCGTTTTTAAGTTGGCTTAAATCATAGTCCTGTCGCATCACAATCAGGACATCTAACTGATGCACATCGTACCAGGACTTTCCTTGAGTTTTTGAGAGATAATAGATGCTCCAACCATACTGTTTGCTGAGTTGTTCTCCCAATTCCAACGCCGTGAAATAATCCCCCGCTGCTGCGTCGAATTTTGCCTCAGTTACGGCAAAGCCAACTCGTAGCGGATGTCCAGTCCAGTAGCGATCGCAGTCAAAGAAATCCGCCAAATGACGACGGCGAAGATAATAGCCAAATTGACGTTCTAAATACTGACGATTGTTGCCAATTTTGGCGAGAAATGAACCCGGAAGCTGACGACTAAAGCGAGAAATTCCCCGATGATGTTGAGCGGTTAAATGATTAGCACAAATAACGATTTTTTGCAACTGTTTTTGATAGCGTAAACAGAGGTCAATATCCTCATAGCCATAAAAATAGGTCTCATCAAACCCCCCTAAGTCCAGAAAGTCTTGACGACGACAAAGCATCATCGCTCCTGTGACTCCAGGAACCCGCCAAGATTGATGAATATCGTCTCTGAGATCAGGATTATCTCGCACTTCAAAAGGAGAAAAACTGGCAAAGGGATTATAAAAATCAAATTGCACCCCCAGATGTTGAGTTCCTGGGGACAAATGGGGCGAATCCGTGATTTTATCCAACAGTTTCACCCCCACAACTCCCACCGTCTCATCTTCCAAGATTGTCGCTAAATCTGCCAAAATATCTTGACAGAAACTGATGTCATTATTGGTAAACAGCACCAAACTGGCATTCGTCTGTTGAGCCGCCAAATTATTCGACTCGGAGAAACTATAGTTTTGGTCTCGGGCCAAAACTTGAATCGGGAGTTTATTTTGCCAACGTTGACAAACGGCTAAACTCTCATCGCTGGAGTCATGATCCACAATAATCAGTTCCAGGTTGGTATAACTATTGTGGATTTCAATCGAAGAAAAGAGGTCTTCGAGTAACGTCGCCCCATCGCGATTGAGGATAATTAGGGCAATCTTAGGGTTTGTGGTGAGGGCTTGTGGAGGATGATAGACGAGGGTGGAACTCGACGTTGCTGGGGGAAGGGCTAACCGTTGTCCCTGGGGGCCGAGTTGTACCCAGATGGGGGAGTGGGGCAGATCGCGATCGCCGCCGTGGCCCGTCACACGGACCGCAACCGGCTCATGGCTGTTGATAGAAGAGGGGATTTTCAGTTCAAAACCATGTCGGCCCTGACTCTTGAGAAACCGGGCTACATCAGGGCGATGGCTTTGGGCGGGATACGTCCCCAGGAGAGTGTCGGCGATATAGACATCAACCCAGAGGGGTTTGTCGGGGTCCTGTTTGTGGCAAATCCAACCATAGATGAAGTCAGGAGTTACCAGTTGCAATTCCCCCTGGAGATCCTCTGGATTGTGAGTTTCGGGTTGGGCTAGAGGAGTTGGGGTTACTTTATTTTTTTTTTGAGCAGATCTTGCAGTTTAGCTTTGATATCGGGGCGATCTTGCAGTTGTAGGGCCATTTGATAGAAGGTTATCGCCCCACTGTCTTGATTCTGACGGGCCAGTTCGTCGGCCAGTTGCACGTAAAGGTCAATATCGTTGGATTTGAGATCCAAGGCCCGGTGGTAGTTATCGAGGTCTTCGGGATGTTCGGCGATCGCCTGACGATACCAGCTGACCGCTTGCTCGATATCAGCCAACGCCCGACCCCGTAGGGCATCAGCCAGTTTCTTGGCTAACCAGGGCGTCTCAGGGGCTAAGGCCTGGGCCTGTTGGAACGCCTCAACCGCCTTGTGATACATCTCCAATTGCATCCAAGCCTGGCCTAACTCCACATAGCCCCAATGGAACTCAGGATTGAGGGGCATTGCCCTGTCAAGGACATCGGCGGCGGCTTGCCATTGTTGCAAAGCCAGGAGGGATTTACCCCAGAAATACTGACTCCAGAAAAACTGAGGATCTAAGTTGACCGCCTGTTGGAGATGATTAGCGGCGTCTTGCCAGCGTTCTTGGGCCACTTGGCAACGTCCGGCATAGTAATGAGCTTTGGCCACCTGGGGATTGAGGGCGATCGCCCGCCGGGCCGCCTCTAACCCGGCCTCCCATTGCTCGGACTGACAGAGAAGTTCCGTCAAACCTAGCTGAAGTTCAAAGGCCTGCGGGGCAAATTGCAAGGCCCGCTCATAGACGCCAATGGCTTCTGAGTGCAATTCCGCTTCCATGAGGCGTTGAGCAAAACGCTGTTGAGCCAAAACTTGGGCGGGGGCAACTTCGGCGAGATAGGAGTATTGGGCGATCGCCGCCGGCCAATCTTGCAACCCCGCTAAGACTCGGCCATAGCCAAGTTGAGACAGCACTCGCTGCGGATCTTGTTGTAAGAGAGTTTCATAGGTTTCGCGAGCCGCTTGCCACTGCTGATCATGGGCCAGAACTTCGGCTAAGTTATGCCAAGCATCGAGTAAATTGGCATCACAGGCGATCGCTCGTCGATAACAGCTCTGTGCCATATCCCATCGATCCAGTTTGACCCAACGATTGCCCAGAGCTAAATGGTCTTTTCCCCGAGCCCAGTCCGGTTCAATGGCCAGGGCTTGATGCCAACAATCGAGGGCTTCACGTTCGTTGCCCACCTGTTCCCAGACTTTCGCAAAATTCCGATAAGCCGCCGCCAGTTGCGGTTGTAGACGTAAAGCCCGTCGGAAACATTCGATCGCTTTGGGCCAATGTTTCTGTTGGGCGTAGAGGCTGCCGAGATTGGCGTAGACTTCAGCAAAATCAGGCTTGAGGCGTAGGGCCTGACGATAGCTGTTTTGGGCCTGGGTGGCTTGTCCTAGGGCTTGGAAGGCATTGCCGAGGAGTTTCTGGAGATGGGCATCATTTTGATGAGTTAGGGCCTGTTGACAGGCGGTGATACAGGCGGGCCATTGACGGCGATCGCCCGCCTCTTGGGCCACCTGCTTCAACTGCTCAAAGCTGGGCGGTTGAGGGCTAGACTCAACGGCTGAATTGTCCTCCGTTGGGGTCTCCCCAGCCGCTGAAGCGGTGTTATCTGGGGTGAATGCGGGTTTTGCCTTCTCGGCGGTTGAGGCGGTCTGAGGGCTATTCGAGGCGGGATAGGTGAGGGCCTGTTCATAAGCGGCGATCGCCTCGGGCCAACGCCCATCTTTCTCGCAATCTCGGGCGAACGCTAACCAGCCCTCGCGAGAGTCAGGCGATGAGGGAGCCTCGTCAGAACCAATCTCAGAAACGATATCAGGAGAGTGATCAGACAACGACTCACCCTCAGCAAGTGTTTCATCCGGGGTCATCTCATCCGGGGTCATCTCATCGGCTAGAGTTTCCGTGAAAGATTCAGTTTCCGGCAACTCCAGCAATTCCCCCATCGAAGGAGTTTCCGTCTCCTCCGCCGAGCCAGTTAAGTGACGTAAAAGCGTCTCAGGGGTCAGATGAGCCAATTGTTGCCGCTCAGACTGATGATTGTAATAGACCGTCCATAACAGCTCTTGTAACTCTCGCAATCTCTGTTCTCGGAACCCATCCAGCTCCTGAATTTCCGCCAGTTGCACTTCAACGGCTTGACTAACAGACTCCACCTCATCAGGGATTTGGCTATTGTGTCTCTCAAGTCGTTGTTCGAGATCCCCGAGAAGCTGATCCGCCTGTTCAGCCCGTGATTCCAACTCCGTTTCCAAGTCTCCCAAACGCTGGAGTTCCTGACGCACTTCCTCACTGAGATACTGAACCACCCGCCGACGTAACACCGCAAACACCGTCATCGCCGCTAGGGGAGACAGAGCTATACTCAGCAGCAATACCTGATAGAAGCGGACATATTGAGTAAATAGAGACCCCGTGTCTGAGATTAGGGCGGGGGTGAGGTGGATTTCCGGTTGAGCGATCGCCCCAGAAGTCGCCAAGGCCATCTCAGGTTCAAACTCCGCTTGAGCATCACTGACAGGCGGAGGGATAGTATCGGGTGGCATCAAGGCCAACTCCGTTGCATCGGCTTCGGGAACGAGGAGTGCTGTCAGGGCCAACAGGGCGGGGGAGGTACTCATAAGCCGTAATCCGTCTTCTACAGAAGTGCTATTTGCATATACTGACGAATCCCATCCGATCCGGACTCCTCCGGATTCTTCCAAACTTAGCTGAAAGGATGAAAACACTATCCGGATGGCTCCCTAACAATCCTGAATTGATTACTGGGGCGTCATCTGGCCTAGATCACGGTTAACGGTTCATCCTTGACCGCTAACGGCAAGAGAGCTGGTCTTGAGTCAGGATTTGAATTTAGATAAAAATCTGATTGACTTATCTGGATTCTCCGACTTAAATTCAGTATTTTTTTATAAGTTCTTATGATTTATTTCGGAAACTTTTATCGGTACAATTCCATCTTAGTTACTACAAGCACCCGAAAAATCCTCACCCCGTGAAACATTGGTTCGTGCTTGTGACTCAAGAAAAATTAGGGTTTTTGAACCACACCCTACCCTATTTTGGTTGAATTTTCTTCATTGTTTGGTGTGATAATTCGGAGTAAAAACCTAGTATGTCTTTAATTGAAAATCCCACAAGTCCGAGCAGTTCGGAGCCAAATGAAGACGGAGGATTTAACATTGTCGGTCAAGCCGATGAGAGTAACCGCCTTAATGGTACCGAGGAAAACGATGTACTACTCGGGTCAGATCCTGCGCTCGGTGCCGATGCAGGTATGGCCGATACCCTATTTGGAGGCGATGGGAATGATACCATTGCCGGTTTTGGAGGGGATGATAACCTCATCGCTGGTGATGGCGATAATATTATCTTCGGTGGACAAGGAAATGATACGGTCGTCGGTGGACCAGGGCAGGATACGCTCTATGGTGGACAGGGAGACGACTATATTGTCGCCGGTAGCAGTGACAATATTCTTTTAGGAAACATCGGAGATGATACCGTCGTTGGGGGAACTGACAATGATGTCATGTCAGGGGGTGAGGGGAGTGATTATCTCATCAGCGAGGCCGGAAATAATACGATGTATGGGGGTCAAGGCAATGACACCGTTATCGGTGGTGAGGATGATGACCTACTCCTCGGAGATCTTGGAGATGATTACCTCGTTGCGACTAACGGTGAGAATAGCCTAGCCGGCGGTGATGGCAATGATACGGCCATAGGTGGAGAGAGTAATGACCTCATGTTTGGTAACCAAGGAAGTGATTATCTCATGGCTGGTGGAGGGAGTAATAGTCTCTATGGTGGACAGGGAAATGACACCGTTATCGGCGGGGATGGCGATGATATCCTCTCGGGCGATATCGGCGATGATTACCTGTTTGCTGGTGGTGGTAACAATATGCTCCTCGGTGGCGATGGTAATAACACCATGGTTGGTGGTGATGGGGATGACATCCTCGCAGGCCATTCTGGCAATGACTATCTCATGGCTGGTGGGGGGAGTAATAGCCTCTATGGCGGACAGGGAGATGACACCCTCATCGGTAGTGATAGCAATGATATCCTCTCGGGCGATCGCGGCAATAACTGGCTAACCGGCGGCTTGGGCGAGGATACCTTCTTGTTTAGTAATCACGGCAACACGGCCATTACTCCCGATCAGATTGGTAATGACACCATTACTGACTTTATGTCTGGCCAAGACAAGATTGGTCTCGATCGCAGTGTCTATACGGCTTTAGGAGATAGTTTAGCGGCTTCAGACTTCACCACCGTTGAGTTTAACGATGGAGCCAGTAACGCCAAACTCATCTATGAACAGTCGAGCGGCCAACTCTTCTATAACCCCACCACTGAGATCGGCGACGAATCAACCATCGCCCGTTTAGACACGCTACCGGATCTGACCATCAATGATTTCGAGTTGCTTTAAAGGAGTCCCCTCGCCCATCTCCGGGGAGTCTGAGTTGCAGCAACTGCGTCAACGATTCCAAACGGGAGAGTTTCTAGAGATACTCAGGGATTGCGATCGCCGTCTCCAGAGAGTCCCCCATTGTGCGGCGACGCACCAACTGCGGGGGGAAACCCTAGCCGAACTCCAGCGCGTTGACGAGGCCATCACCGCCTATAAAACCTCCATTGACTGCGATCGCCAACGCCCCCAACCCTATGCCTATCTCGGGGAACTCTACGATCGCAGCGGCGACGCTCACCAAGCCGCTCACTACTATGAAACCGCCCTACAATTGCGGCCCCAATGGCAAGCGGTTCGCTATAACTTAGCCCGAACCTATCTCCATCAGGGGAACGATGGCCAAGCTCATCATCACTACCGCATTGCTATCGAACAGAATCCCCAAGATGCCAAAGCCTACAACGATCTCGGGGCGCTTTATGAACGTTGGGGACAATTCCAACAGGCTCAAACCTATTATCAACAGGCCATCGCCCGGCAACCCAACCGCCGCCAACCGCAACGTAATCTTGCGGCATTACTCCTGAAACAAAATCGTCCCCAGGAGGCTCGTCTCATCTTAGAGGCGGCCCTAGCTCAAGATACCCATCGCGCGGATCTCTATCATCTTCGAGGCTGGTGCGATCGCCTCAGCGATCGCCTGGATCTGGCTCTCGCTCACTATCTCCGCAGTCTACAACTCGATGCCAACCAAGCAGAGGTTCATGAGGATTTAGGCAAACTCTTCGATCGCCTACAACAGCCCGCCGCCGCTCTCACCTGTTTTCAACGGGCCTTAGAACTGGCCCCCCAACGCTTAGATCTCTATGGCTATACCGCTCAGATGGCCTTGCAACTCGAACAACCCAGGGAGGCGATTCAGCAATTCGCTGAGGGCGTTGCCCGAATGCCCAACATCGCGCAAACCTGGCTGCAAACCTTAGCCTCAACGGACCTCTCTCGGGATCTCCCCCAAGATCTTCCCCAAGATCTCTATCATCAGGCCTTCCTAGCTCGACAAGAGGTGATCCGGACCTTGATGCAGGGCAGCCCCCAAGCTCGCCAGCAGGCTCTGGCTCATCTCTATCGCGGCTGGGGCGATGTTCGCTTAGCCTATGACGCGGTGTTGGAGGCTCAAACCTACTATCAACTCTCACTCACCGTTGAGGCCAACAATCCCGACGCGGAACGAGGCTTAGGGGCGGCTCTGCTAAGTCAGCAACGACTCGCCAAACTCCGACAATCCCCCACACGTCGCGAGTATCCTTATCCCCAAGGCCAGTTTCCTCAAACCCTCTCCTGGCTCGGGAATCTCTCGGATCATCGCTATTTTCCCCTCAGTCAACCCTTC
>SIHH01000001.1:10838-41652 GCA_004299065.1 Phormidium sp. SL48-SHIP
AACCCTTCAGTAAACCCTTCAGTAAACACCAGTCTGCCGCTACTCCCGATTCCCTCGTCCCCCTCCCGCCACCAACAGCCGAGACGGCTCAACCCTGTCAGGGGATTAACTGCCCTAGCTGTTTGCAACGGATTCAAGAACAGTTTGCCCCCATTGGGCTGCGACAAGATCACTATCACTGCCCGCCAGGAGCGAAACTCCCCCAGGTTGAGGGCGATCGCTTCACCGTCGAGATTCCCCAGGGGCGAGTCTGGACGATGGCTCAAGAGCAGTGGTGGAAGGTATGCGAGGCGATCGCCGTCATGACGCCGGATAACACCCTATTGGCGGATCTTTCTCGCGAGTATCCCGGAACCCTTCCGGGTTGCCCCCACGCCGCGAACCCGAACCGCCCCCATCGTATCTTTACAACGGCTCAACTGCCCCCAGTGAAGAGGATTGAGGGAACAGTTGCGGTGCTGACGGGCCTCTCGGCGAATGTCTATTTCCACTGGATGGTGGATATTTTGCCCCGGCTAGATATCCTGCGTCGCAGTGGCTTCCCCGAGAAAGACATTGACTGGTTTTATGTCAACAGCCTCGCTCAACCGTTTCAGCGGCAAACCCTAGAACAGTTGGGGATTCCCCGCGATCGCATCCTAGAGAGCGATCGCCATCCGCATCTACAAGCCAGCCGCCTGGTGGTTCCCAGTTTTGCCAGTCCCATTGGTTGGGCGACAGCCGAGTCTATCGAGTTCCTGCGATCGCAATTCCTCTCTCCTCAATCCACACCCTCCACCACTCCAAAACGACTCTACCTCAGTCGCCAAACCGCTCGTTATCGCAAGGTGATTAACGAACCAGAGCTAATCCAATACTTACAAAAACAAGGCTTTAGCGTCATCACCCTAGACGAATACACCGTCCGGGAACAGGCCCAACTTTTCGCCAATGCTGAAGTCATTGTTGCCCCCCACGGAGCCGCACTCACAAACCTAGTATTTTGTCAACCCAAAACCACCGTTTTAGAGTTATTTTCTCCCAACTATATTCGTTATTATTATTGGTCAATTTGTCAATACCTGAACCTCAATCACTACTATGCGATTGGGACCGCCTTACCCTGTTCTGCACTACGCCGTCTCCTCTATCCAGATGCCCTTACGGAAGATTTTTGGGTTGATATTTCAGGGCTTGAGTCGTTAATCTCAACTCCAAAATTTCTGACCCAGTAACGCCGCTAAATCCCGATTATAGGGAGCATAAAACTCCGCCAAAAACTCGCGAGTTTTCGCCTCACCAGGAGGATAATGACCCTGATTGTATGGAGGATAGGCTTTCAATGGATGATGGGGTAAGCCCAGAAACTGATACACTTGCCGCAACGTCTGATCTGGATTGCCATAAAATTCTTCACTCTGCACAATCAAAAACTGTTCCCTGGGAAAATAGGAAAACCAACGTCGAAGATGGTCTGCATATAAGCCGCGCTCTAAGTAATTCTTAGGAACACTGTCATAAGAGGAATTGGGTTTTAAGTGTTGTACGTTCTTTTGTAAGGCGAGTTCTAATGAATCCTCTTCTTGGTGGATTTTGCGCCAATGATGATAATGAGAAATCGCCCGGTCAACGGGATTACGAAGTAAGATAATAAACTTGATTTGGGACCCCTGACTCGCCAGCCGTTTTGGGGTATCAGGAAAATCAAAATAATTGGGGCAAGCTTCCCCAGTTTGATAGGGTCCCCCAGCCGGTAATTTAGGAAATTGGGCGAAATACCAATCGAGGCCATGATAGAATTTCCAAGACCAAAATTCGAGTTCCTTGCGTAACGGCGGCAAAATTTGCGGATGTTCTGTTAAGTAGGCATATAAGGAGCTTGTTCCAGCTTTTTGCGCTCCTAAAATAATGAAATTTGGGGCAGTTTGCACAACGTCTTTTGCGTCAAAATCCAGTGTTTGATTGAAATGTCCATCTGTGAGACTCTCAGAATACATCAAGTCAATTCCCTGTCTATAATACAAAATCGCCTCATTTTTCTTGTTTTGTAATGACAGAGCATCCCCAAGATTGATATATAAATTAAGGGAATTTTGGGTATGTTTTAGGGTTTTTTGAAATTGGTAAATTGCCGCTAAAACCTTATTTTCTTGCTTTAAAGATTTCCAAAATAAGGGATAATAATACCAGGCAAAATCAGGATTGAGGGGAATACTTTTTAGGTAAATATCCACCATTGCCGCGCGATCGCCTAACCGGGAGAAACAAGCCGCCTGCTGATGTAACGTCGCAAAATCCTCAGCATCAATATCCAGGGAACGCTGATAGGCAGAAATCGCCTCAGTCCACCGTTGCTGACTCATTAACCAATCTCCCCATTGTCGATGAATGGCGGCGGATTGGGGATTTAAGGTGCAGGCGCGATGATAACAGGATTGAGCCTGTTCCAAGTTTCCCAAACGAAGCCAACGTTTGGCTAAGGTGAGATGTTCGGCTAACGTTGCCCAGTGGGGATCGAGCCGTAACGCATGAGTCCAACAAATAAGGGCTTGATATTCCTGTTTCTCCTGTTCCCAAAACTGGGCAAACGTTCGATACGTTTTGGCACAACTGGGCTGAACCTTTAAGCTCTTTTGATAGTAGGCGATCGCCCCGGCTGGATTGCCCTGTTGACGATGACAATTAGCGAGATGTCGTAAAATTTCGTGAGTATCCATAGGCGAAGTTGAGCAAGTTTACAGGAGTCTTCTGGGTTCAGGGTGATCCAGGAAAATTATGGCAGAGTATCCCCGTTGCTATAGGGGCGAAAAATCCCCTCCTGGGAGGGGCTAGGGGTGGGTTCCCCTAGAATTTGGTATACTGCCCAAAATCCGCACAAGATCTATTGAACTTTACCGTCACGAAACCAAATAATCCGCTCTGTTCGTTCAGCCACTTCCGGCTCGTGCGTCACCATAACAATGGTAATTCCGGCCTCATTGAGTTGAGCAAAAATCCCCATCACTTCATCGGTGGTGTGAGTATCTAACGCCCCCGTTGGTTCATCCGCGAGGAGGATAACCGGACGATTCACGATCGCCCGTGCAATCGCCACCCGTTGCTGTTGTCCACCCGATAGTTGAGTGGGTTTATTGTTCATGCGATCGCCCAATCCAACCCGGACTAACGCCTCTTGCGCTCGTTCAACTCGTTCTGCATGAGGAACCCCAGCATAAATCATCGGTAACATCACATTATCCAAAGCCGTCATCTGAGCCAACAGATGAAACTGTTGGAAGACAAAACCGAGTTTACGATTGCGAACTTGAGCCAGATGAGGTTCATCAAACCCCGCCACATCCACCCCATCAAGATAATAGCGTCCTTGAGTGGGGCGATCGAGACAACCGATCACATTCATCGCCGTAGATTTCCCAGATCCAGAGGGTCCCATAATCGAACAATACTCCCCTGGATAAATACAAAAATTGACGCCATCGAGAGCGCGAACTTCAGTATTTCCCGAACCATAAATTTTATAGATCTCCTCAAAGCGAACCAAGGGGCGATCGCCCGACGGAGACAACGGCGACAGTTGAGGATCAACATCAGTAGAAGCCATAGGGAAATCAACAGAACACAAAAATGGACAACGAACTAATCGATAAATAACATCCGCAACACCGATGGCGTAAAGGGATTTTCATCCGCTTCTAACATCTCAATCCAGTTTTGACGTTGAAACCGACGCCCCTCATGATCCGTTTGCTCAACAAAGACTCGGAAATCGGCGATCGCCCCCTCAAAATCGCCCACCAAGGCCCGCGCCAAGCCGCGACTATCGCGAATCTCAATATTATCCGGGGCCAGTTCCACCGCCCGTTCACAGGCCTCGAGAACCGCCTCAGGCTCTCCCCACAAACTGCCATACCAACACAAAAGATTCCAGGATTGCGCCCCCACCTCTCCATGAAGACTCAGCGCATCAGCCTCATTATAGAGAGCAACCGCCTCCAAAACTTCCCCGCGCATAATATGCCGTTCCCCCTCTTCGAGTAACTCCGAAGCGCGACGACGGCGGCTCAGTCTCATCGGATGAGACTCCGTAACCTCCATCGCCGCAACAGGAGGGCGAACCTCCATCGCCCCAAGCCACAACAGACATGAACTCGCCAAAACCGTCCCAAGTTTAACCGTCATCGTCAAGATTCTACTCGATCAAATCGTTGCAACCACTGTTGAATCTGTTGTTTCCAGATCCTCTCAGCGCCACTGTTGTCTAACACCAGCGTCGCCTGGCGGCACTTCTGCGCTAAGGGCATTTGTGCCATCAGGCGCGATCGCACCTGCTCTTCATCATAGCCATCACGCTGCCGCAGCCGTGCTTTCTGTTGCTCCAGGGTACAGTAAACGACCCAAATGTCCGTCACCAAATCGGTCATCTGCGCCTCAAACAGCAACGGAACCACAAACACCAGCGGCGGCCAAGCCGCAGCCGCAGCGATGGCCTCCTGGAACTGCTGCCGGATGCGAGGATGAATCTGCGCTTCTAACCACTGTCGTTCTCGCTGCGCCTCGGCCGTCTCTTGGAAGACAATGGCCCCTAACTCAGCGCGATTAAGACGGCCATCGGGCTGTAGCACCGACTCCCCATAACGCTGGACAATCTCGTGCCAGGCCGCCGTTCCCGGCTGCACCACCTGGCGCGACAAGACATCGGCATCCAGCATCGGCCAGCCATAGTGCTGACTCAGATAGGCCGCCACGGTACTTTTGCCCGTGGCGATGCCTCCCGTTAAGCCAATCAGCGGCGGCGTTGCAGCCGTCACGACACCACCACCGTCAGTTCATCGCCTACCTTTAACCCCAACCGTTCCTGGGCGCTGTGTTGATAGGCGGCTAACTCCAGCCAGCCGTGACGGGAGGCGATCGCCACCACCTCTTGCTCTTTGGCATCCATATAACTCTCACCCTGGGGAATCTCGCGGGAGGCGGCTTCAACGTGCCAGGATTTGCCGATTAACTCATCTGAGGCAATGTTACTGATTAAATTGCCGAAGCGATCGCAGTATTGAATCACCCCCGTCAGGCGATTCTCCTGCCACTGGGCATCACTGAGTGACAAGCGGGTGAGACTCTCAGGATCAATGGCTGTTCCCAGGCGATCAACCCGTACCCCCGTCGCCACATGAGCGCCGACGGTGGCAAAAATATCGCGAGCGTGGAACGTCTGACTCGGTTCGGGGGTGCGCCAATACTTGACTTCTGTTAACTCCACCGCCGCCAGGATTTTATCCTGATGCTGCCGCAGAACCCCATCAAAAATGCCATTATCGGGGCCAATCAGAAAGCCATCTTCGAGTTGAATGGCAACACCGCGCCGGGATGTACCGACACCGGGATCAACCACGGCGATATGAACCGTCTCTTTGGGAAAGAAGGGATAGGCGTTGGCGAGACAGAAACGGGCTGCCAGGATATCTTGTGGGGGAATGTCATGGGTGATATCGGTGACGGCCAGGGACGGTTCAATTTTGGCGATCGCCCCTTTGAGAATGCCCACATAGCCATCCCGTTCACCAAAATCGGTCAATAATGTTAAATGTCGTCGAGAAAACATAAAGGCTCCTGTATAACGAAATCTCCTCCCTCATCGTAACGGTAGATTTGCCGTCACCCTCCCTTGACAGGGCCAATCTAGGAAAATAACCCCCGTTTGCCATCAGGTAAAATGGTGCGCCAATTGGTTTTAGCGGCCGTCAACTGTTCCTGAGTCACCTTGGCGTTGCTTAAATTGGCCCCACAGAGATTGGCGTTGGTTAAGTTGGCATAGGTTAAATAGGCATTCGTCAGATCCGCCCCGCGCAAATCGGCTCCGGCTAAGTTGCAATAACTCATAAAGGCATCGCTGAGATCGGCATCGCGCAAATTGGCGTGATTCATGCCCGTTTGACTTAAATCGGCTTTATGTAAGTTGGCGCCTCGTAAATTGGTTTTGACGAGTTTACTTTCATTAAAGTTAACGCCTTCGAGATTCAACTCTTGCAAATCCGCCCCGCTTAAATTACAGTTGGCAAAATCCCGCCGTCCTTTAAAATAATCCCGTTTGAGAATGGCTAAGGTTAAACGGCCTCGGGCTGTACTATTGCCACTGAGTTGAGTGGGGTTGAGTTGGCTGCGATCGCCCCGGTTCTTGGCCGCCTTAGACGCCGCCTTAGAAAAAGCACTACGCGATCGTCGCGGCGATTGGCGATGGAGACGGGTATCCGCCAACCCCGTCGCATCGAGGGGATCACTATTCGATAAATGGGTGCGCCATTGGTCTTCCGAGGAGCTAAACTCTGTCTGAGAGGGGTTTAACTCCGTCTGAGAGGGGCCAAGCGCCGTTTCTTCAGGCTCATTCGCCCCCCAGTGAGTCACCTCGTCTTCGGCTTCTAAATAGGTTTGTTCCTGGATTCTCTGAGGCTGTATGGGAACCGAGTTATCGCTTAACTCTGCCTCCGACGGCTGATAATGTAAATCCGCCAACACCTGATCCGGGGACTGATAGCGCTGGGACAACAGCGGCTGTAACATCTTATTCAGGACATAGGCTAGATTCTCGCTGACGGTGATGCGATCGCGCCAGGTAATCGCCCCAGTTAAGGGATCATAGCCCAGACGGCGGGGCGACTTCCCAGATAGTAAATAGAGACAGGTGGCCGCCAACGCATAGATATCACTAGAGAACACCGGGTGCATAGCCATCTGTTCTGGGGGTGCAAATCCCGGTGTACCAATGGCGAATGAGGTATTCGGTGCCTGATCATCATCGCTTAACATGGCCGTATGGCTCACTTCATCTTTGACGGCCCCAAAATCAATAAACACCAGGCGGCCATCAATGCTACGCCGGATCACGTTGGCGGGTTTAATATCGCGGTGAATCACCGACTGGGTTTGAAAATACTTCAGCAGTTCTAGGGTTTCATCAAGAACCGCTCGCACCTTGAACTCGTCAAAAACACCATAGCGTTTGACTTCCTGCTTGAGGGTCAATCCTTTGACGTATTCTTGAACCAGATAAAATTGCCCGCCAATTTCAAAGTAGTCTAGTAGGGAGGGAACTTGGGGGTGATTGCCAATTTTCCCTAAGGTGGCGGCTTCTCGCTCAAAGAGTTTACGGGCGCGATCGATGACATTGGGGCTATTGGAGGCGACTCGTAATTGTTTAATCGCACAAACCGGTTCACCCGGTAGGGCCACATTTCGAGCCGCAAAGGTTGCACCAAACCCGCCTTGTCCGAGGATTTTGACAGATCGGTATCGTCCGTTGAGTAGCAAGGGAGAGCCACAACTGACACATTGCTCAGCAGAGTCGTTATTTTCAGGACTCGGACAGGCTGGATTAACGCAATAACTCATGGACAGTTGCTAGAATTCGCAATGAGGAACTGTAGGGGAACCGGAGAAACGAAACTTTCCCTGATGTCGAATCAAACTCCTGCCTCTATTGTGACATCTCACTTGTCGGGCCAGGACCTGAAGGCAAAAACCGGGTAGTTTTACGGATCATGGTAGGCGGGTGAAGCGGTCCAATGGAGAGGCTAGGGTTACAGTAATGACATTGTCGCCTCGTCGGCGATCGCCAACTCTGAGATCTCGGAGTCGAATAACTCCAAGTCCCTCAAGGGGGCTTCGGCTTCCTCTAAAGCAAAGGCTTCGAGGGATTGCAACTCGGTCAAACTCAAGCGGGTAATCAGTTCATGAGTCCGCGTCGAGGGGTGAATCTCGTCCCAAAACAGATACTCCTCGGGATTGTCGACAACTTCTCCGGTCAGAGGATCTAAGGCTGATTCCGTTGTGTTGGTCAAGCCAAATTGTTGGGGATTTTGCAAAATTTCCTCGAAAGCTCCGGCAAAATCGAGTTCGAGAATATCAATGCCCAATTGCTGCTCTAAACTCTCGAAACGAGCGTCTAACCGTTGATTGGTCTCTAAGACGGCTCCCGTCAATACATCTCCTTGGCCTTGGCTTAACACCGCCGGAAGCTGACCAATATCGGGTAAATTCGAGATCAGAAACTGTTGCGCTCCTGCCTCGGCTAAGGTTGAGATATGGTCGGTTAAGTGATCGGCGATCGCCTCGGGAGAGCGCTGGCCAAAAATCAAATCATTGGCGCCGGCGGACAAATAAAACAGATCCTCAGACTCGGGACGATCTTGACTAAGATAGGCCTCAATCTGTTGGCCAACATTGGGTGCGCCGTTGTCTAATGTTCCCGGTCCCGTTTGCGCCCCAGCAAAGGCGTAGTTGTTTCCCCCAGCCAAGGCCGGGATCGGCGCCGCAACCCCTAGCCGCTCAGCCATCCATTCCGGGAGAATCGGTCCGTTGGAGAAACGGCCCTGAAAATAGGGGGGAGAGGGAGGCTGTTGTTGGTCCAGGGCTAAAAACAGATTCCCGGTATCACTGAGACTGTCGCCAAAGACAACAAAGTCCCCAGTTCCCGAGAGTCCCACATCGACGAGGGTTTCAAAGCGGCCTCGCTCTGAGTTACCTTGAGCATCGGTCAGACGATAATAATAGGTTTGATTGGGGGTCAGTCCGGTTAGATCAATGTCTAGATCAACATCTCGGCCATCGCTTGGGGGTTCAGGATCAGCAATCTCGATTCCGGCGATCGTCTCAAAGTCCGGAGTGAGGGAATATTCAACGGCTAAGAACTCCCTGGAGTTGGTTTCAAGTTCGGCGCTGGTTGTGGTTACATCTGAGACGGTGACCTCAATCGAGAAGGTCTCGGAAGGGGGGGCGGTTTGACGCAACTGCTTCAGGGGAGTGCTAACATCGCTGCTGAAGAGAGAGAGAAAGTTAAATTGGTTCATGATGACGCTGAAGGGGTCAGGGGACAGGGGTTAGCTGTTGACGGCGATCGCACCGGGGTCAGGTTGATACGGCTGACGGCTTGAGATTCGCATTCTCTCAGCCCGGCGATCGCTGATTGGTTTCTCGCAGTTTTTCACATCGTTCTAGGTAGATTTTAGCAGGATAATCTGCGGGGTTTTGGGCTAAACAGTCTAAAAATAAATCTTGAGCTTCTTGGATTTTTTGTCCTTGTAAGTAAGCCAGTCCCAGCTCAAACTGAGTTCGAGTTGCCAGTTTACCAGAACGAATGGGATCCGCGTCAGCATCAAACACCTCAAAAATGGAGGTCTTCTGACTTTTGCCCTTCACCAACACTCGGTCAATCAGACGAATATTGTAATCTCCGGTATTTTGCAGTTTAATAAATGTTTCTTCTGCAATCAATAGGGGAACGCCATAGACTTTCGTGAGTCCTTCAACCCGCGAGGCGAGATTAACGGCATCACTAATCGCCGTGCTATTCATATGTTGTTCGCCGCCGACGGTTCCTAACATCAGTTGTCCCGTATTGATGCCAATGCCAATTTTAATGGGTCTGCGTCCAGGTCGTTGACGACTTTGGTTATATTTTTCTAGGTTTTCCAACATGGCGATCGCCGCCTTAACAGCATCATCAGCATTTCCTCCAAATAGCGCCATAATGGCATCGCCAATATACTTATCAATAAATCCATTATTGTCTAAAATTGCCGGTTCCATTCGCGATAAATAACCATTAATAAATTTGAAATTATCCTCGGGCTTCATACCCTCACTCAATTTCGTAAAATCTCGAATATCTGAAAAAAGAATCGACATTTCTCGCTCAACAGTATCCCCCAATCGAACATCAAGAATACTCGTTTTTTGCAGAAAATCTAAAAACTCCCTCGGCACAAACTTCGCATAAGCAAGACTCAAACGAGAGAGTTTTAAATGAGTTTTTAAACGAGCCAAAAGCTCCCGTTTATTCACCGGTTTTGTGAGGTAATCATTCGCTCCATTCTGGAGTCCGAACACAACATCTTCCGAGCGATTTTTCGCCGTCAGCAGCAGAATCGGCAGTTCATGAGCCGAATAGGTTTCTCGTAACTTCTGCATCACCTCATAGCCCGTCATTTTGGGCATCATGACATCGAGAATCACCAAATCAGGCTTAAAGCCATTTTGGATAATTTCTAAGGCTTCAATCCCATTAATCGCTTGGATAATCACATAATTTTCCAGCGAGAGATGATTCACCAACACCTGTAAATTGATCGCCTCATCATCAACAATCAAAATTGTAGCAACCTCGTCCCGATTAGCCGCTTGAATCTGGGCCATCACCTCCGACGTCGTTTTAGACATGGACAAGTCCGAGATTATCAACGCCTCCTCAACCTCCCCCTCAGCAGATTCTCTCGCCGACAAAGACTCTGGGAAAACCGTCCTCGTTTCAACAGCCGAGGCGTCATCCTCCCCGGAAACATCCTCCTCCAAGACCGGTTTAAGCTCCGTTTTTGAGACCGTTTGGGATGCCTCTAATTGCTCAGGAGTCACCACCGGCAAACTAAACGTAAATTGCGATCCTTTGCCAACAATGGATTGCACCGTCAAGGTTCCACCATGTAATTCCACGAGCTGTTTTGTCACCGCCAAACCGAGTCCTGTCCCCCCATAATCTCGTGAGGTCGAGCCATCCGCCTGTTCAAAGGATTCAAAAATGGACTGGTGTTTGTCCGCCGGAATCCCAATTCCCGTGTCAGAGACCGTCACTAACAAGTAGCCCCCCAACGTATGATCAGCCGTCAAGGTAGAGTCATTTTGAATGTTTAATTGTAAGCCTAAGCGATCGCCAGCATTAGCCGTCTGAGGTTTCGCCTCCTGGGAATAAACAGCAGAAATGCCCACAAAGCCTTCTTCAGTAAATTTAATAGCGTTTCCAACGAGATTATATAAAATTTGTTGCAAGCGGTTTTCATCGGCATACGCCCAAGGAAGCCGAGGGGAAATAGCATTAATGAGCTGAACATTTTTGCGAGACACGAGGGTTTTGCAAAAACTCAACACTGAATCCACAATTTCCCGAAGACCAACAGGCTGGCACTGTAAACAGATTTGCTTGTGGCGCAATTTAGAAAAATCTAGAATGTCATTCACGAGAGCATTGAGCCGATAGCAACTTTGAACAATCAGACTTAAATTCGTTCGTTGGGCTGGATTGAGGGGACCGGCGACGCCATCTAGGAGCGATTCGGCGATCCCAATCGTTCCATTGAGGGGCGTTCGTAACTCATGGGAGGTATTGGCTAAAAACTCATCCTTGAGTTTATCGAGCCGTTGCATTTGTTCATTTTTGGCTTGTAGATCACGAAAATACTGTTGTAGCTGAGTGGCCATACGCCGAAACGAGCGGGCTAAATCGCCAATTTCATCTTGGCGATGTTCGGGAACCGGATGTTGCCATTCTCCTTGAGATAGAGCCTGAGCCGACTCTTTCAGTTGTCGTAGCGGTGAGACCACCCAACGGGCCGTCACCACCCCGATCGCCGTCGAGATGACCAGGGCCAAGCCAGATAACAACATGGTATTGCGGGTGTTGGCGTGAATCCGCTCCATGAAGTCCCGTTCCGGGATCACCACCACAATCGACCAATTAAGACCCCACTCATCCTCAAAGGGTCTGACCTGGACTAAATGGGCTTCGCCCTCAATGGTAAACCGCTCCTGTCGGGTCTCCTCGACTCGGAAAAATCCACCCAACTCAGCCAACAGATAGCGCGCCGTTTCCTGAATCAGCTCATTGCCGGTTTCACTAGCGTAGAGGCGAGTCGGATTGCGTTCATCCTCAGAGAAAGGGGGATCTGAGGTGGAAGTGGCGATGAGTTGCCCCTGTTGGTCAACAATGAAGGTTTCCCCGGTTTTCCCCACCTCAAGCTGGCCCAGAAAGGTGCTGATATCCAAAAGCGATAAATCGACCGCAAACACCCCCAACAGCTCATTCTGGGCATCATAGACCGCTTGGGTGGCCGGGAGAGCGAGATTCTGGTAGGGGGCCGCCCAGACATAGACCTCTCCCCATTGAGGCGATCGCCCCCGCACCGCCCCCACATACCAGGGTCGGGTGAGCGCGTTATAGCCAGGGACAGCCGACAATTGCTCGGTTGGCTGTCCCCTCTCATTGACGGCATAGGTGTAAAACTGGTCATCCTCAGGGCCAGTGCGTCCCGCTTGGCCAATGTTGACGCTCTCTCCGGGAACTTGTTCGGCCCCACTAAACGCGCCCTGGGGGTTGGCAAAATAAATATAACTGACGGCATCAAAAAGGCGAATCTGTTGGGCAAAATAGCGATCGAGTGCGTCGAGATCCGTCAGATCTAGGGTATTCAGACGAACCCCCATGACATTCGTTTGATTGATCAGATGAGCTTGGGATAAGTAAGTCTCAAGTCGTTCCTCAATGCGTAGACTGATTTCGGCTTGCAGGTGTTCGGCCAGTTCATCGACCGCTTGTTGGCCGTTGCGGAAGGACAAATATCCCGTCAGGCCAACGGCTGCAAAGATTTGCAGGGCGAAGGGGATGATTAAAACCGTTCGGAGGGGCAGTCGGTGGGACAAATCTTGTAAGAGACGTTGGAGGACCATAGATTCAAGGGTACAAGGGGACCGATGTCACCGTCATCTGACATGAGTGCGTTGCCAAGAATATCCGAGCTTCGGGGGATAGGGGTAAAATTCCCCTAATCTAGTTGGCTGACGATCACACTGCCTTAAGAAATCCACAATGAATATTTCCCAGACTATTTCTCAACGAGTGGCTCAAGTTCCCGCCTCCATGACCCTGATTATTGCGGCCAAGGGGAAAGCCATGAAAGCCGAGGGAATTGATATCTGTAGTTTTAGTGCCGGGGAACCGGATTTCCCAACTCCTCAGCATATTGTTGAGGCAGCTAAACAGGCTCTGGATGAGGGGAAAACCCGCTATGGTCCAGCCGCTGGGGAATTACGCTTACGGGAAGCGATCGCCCACAAGCTACAAACGGACAACCATCTGGATGTTAGCCCACAACAGATTCAAGTGACCAATGGCGGCAAGCAGGCCATCTACAATGCGATCATCGCCTTGATCAATCCCGGCGATGAGGTGATTATTCCGGCCCCGTACTGGGTCAGTTATCCCGAAATTGTCAAACTGGCCGAGGGGGTTCCGGTCATGCTTCCCACCAACGCCGAGAGCGAGTACAAAATCACCCCGCAACAACTACAAGCGGCCATTAGCGATCGCACCAAGCTCGTGGTCCTCAACTCCCCCTCGAACCCCACGGGAGTCGTCTATAGCCCCGAGGAAATTCGCGCCTTGGCTCAAGTCATCCTCGACCATGATCTGTTGGTTCTCTCTGATGAGATTTATGAAAAGCTCCTCTACGACGATGCCGAACATCTCAGTATTGGCTCGCTTCCGGGAATGGGCGATCGCACCATCACCTGTAGCGGCTTCGCCAAAGCCTATTCCATGACCGGCTGGCGTTTAGGCTATCTCGCCGCTCCCCTGGAGTTGATCCAAGCCACCAGCACCCTGCAAAGTCATAGCACCTCTAACGTCTGTACCTTTGCCCAATTTGGTGCGATCGCCGCCCTAACAGACCCCCAATCTCCCCCTTGCATTGAAAAAATGCGTCAAGCCTTCGATCAGCGACGACAGTATATGTACGATCGCCTCAGTCAACTGCCCAACACCAGTGTCGTTAAGCCCAAAGGTGCGTTTTATATGTACCTCAACATCGGCAAACTGGGGATTCCCTCCTATGAATTTTGCGAACGTCTCCTAGAAGAGCATCACGTCGCCACCGTTCCGGGGATCGCCTTTGGAACCGATGACTGTCTTCGTCTGTCATATGCCACAGACCTGGCATCGGCCGAAAAAGGACTCGATCGCCTCGAAACCTTCGTGCAGACGATCAGCCGCTAACGGTCGCCGGAAACCGATGTTGTCGGGGTGAACTGGGTTCGCCCTAGACGGTGACGAGTGACGGCGATGGTTGGCCAGTTCTGTTTCTGCTGGCTGCACTGGACCGTTGAGCGTTAACCACGACTATCATGAACCCGTCTTCTTTGTTCAACCGCTCCGACCCTTCCGAAACCCCTATCCTCAGTGTCAATCCCATGGAATCCAACGACAGGCTTATAACTGATACTCTGGCGGATCCGAATCAATCCGATGACCCCCCCCCAGTCGAAGACGACCCCAACCCAGTCGAGGACGACCCCACCCCAGTCGAGGACGACCCCACCCCAGTCGAAGACGACCCCACCCCAGTCGAGGACGACCCCACCCCGGAGGATGATACGCTCACCGGAACCCCCGGCGTCGTTGCGTTCGGCACGGAGGAGGATGATTTTATCTTCGGCTTCGAGGACAATGATACGCTCCTCGGACTCGGCGGCAATGATGTCATTCTCGGTGGCGATGGCGACAATGTCATCAGCGGCGGTTCTGGGGATGATGTCCTACGCGGCGGCCCCGGCCGTGACAGCCTCGTGGGAGGCTCTGGGGACGATGTTCTTGGGGGCGATTCTGGGGGCGATTCTGGGGGCGATTCTGGGGGCGATCGCCTACGGGGAGGCGCTGGCCGTGATATCTTCCTGCTACAACCGCGACGGCAACTGAATTTAAGCCAATTCGTCGCCCGATTTGAGGACTTTGGTCCTGAAGCCTTCCCCCTCAACCGTCTTGATCAACTCATCAATAACCCCGATCAGGTTGACCCTGAACAATTGGCGCGTTTTGAGGACCTCAATGTTCTCCTAGAGGGCAATGTACCTGACGAGGATGACGATGACGATGACGATGACGATGAGGTTTTAGACTCCGAGACAGTCATCGAAGATTTTGACCCCACCGAAGATCGCCTCGGCCTGATCGGGTCCCTTGGCTTTGACGACTTAGAGATTCGTCCGAGTGCTGAGGATGAGACAACGGTAGAGATTCGGCTACGAGACAGCGGTGAACTCTTGGCCCGTCTGCTTTCCGATGACCCGCAATTGGCTGAGAAAATCACAGAGGAAACCGTGGTCGCTCTCGATGTGGTGGAGTTCACCCAGGAGCGATTAGAACTCGATGACGCGGGGAACCCCGTCGAAACCGTGACCTTACAACGGAATCGCTCTAGTGGTAACACCATCGCCGTGGCCATCACCTCCTCGATGACAACCGACCCCGACGGAGACTCTGAGACCGAGGAGAGCGAGGAATTCGATCGCCGTTGGGTCTTGTTCGGCCCTACGGAACAGGAAAAAACAGTACCACTGATCCTCGATGAGTTGCTGGCCCAGAGAGTCCCAGACGTGAATCTGCGACTGGAGACTCCTTTTGGGGGAGCGCGTTTAGGAGCCGTTGATGAGGCGGTCTTGGAACTGTTGAACCCTGAACCGGTCGAACCCATCCCCACCTTTGTGAATCTACAACGGATTCGTCCGCTGTTGGCCCCAGATGAGACCTCCCTAGAGGGGTTGGAAGTGGTTTTAGTCCGGTCTGGGGATCTCTCGGACGCGGCGGAGGTGACCGTGCAACTCGATGATGGGACGACCCCAACGCCTCCCTCTCTGTTCAGTTCGTTGCGTGCTGAATTTGCTGCCAACCGGGCCACAACCACGGTGCAGATTCCCTTATCGGAGGATGCAGCCCGGTTAGAACAGGTGCGGCTGAGTTTGGCTGAACCGAGTGCGGGGTTACAGTTAGGAGATGATCGCCAAACCCTGTTTGAGTTGATGCCGATGCCGATGGACCCGGTGTTGTTGTCGTTTGCTGAGTCGATTTTTCAGGTTGAAGAGGATGGCACGCCAATTATGGAGGTCGTCTTGGTGCGAACGGGGAATCTCGAACAAGCCTCTCAAGCTACGATTACGGTCAGTGAGGGAACCTTAGCATTGCCCGAGAGTTTTGGCGATCGCTTGATTCCGGTGACGTTTGAGCCGGGCCAGGAGCGACAAACCATCACCATCGCCGGTGTTCAGGAGTCGGAGTTAGCGGCACCGGGAACGGTGAATTTGAGTTTGAGTAATCCCAGTCCGGGAACGGAGTTGATTCGCCCACGAACGGCGATTTTAGAGGTCTTTGAGGTGGAACCGCCGCCACCGGATGAACCGCAACCGCCTCAACCCGAACCGCCGCCGCCGGGGTCTTTTGGTGAGATTAGCTTTACGTCGGCTAACTATGTGGTGGATGAGGATGGGACTGAGTTTGCTGAAATTGGCTTGCAGCGACGTAATGGCAGTACGGGGGTGGTTGGGATTACGGTGATCCCGTTTAGTCAGACGGCTGTTGCTCCGGCGGATTTTGATGATACGCCGATTCAGGTGACGTTTGCTGAGGGCCAGACGGAACAGGTCGTCCGGTTACCGATTGTCGATGACAGTCTGATTGAACCGTCGGAAACTCTGGGGTTGGTCTTGGCGAATCCGACGAATGGTGCCAGTCTCGGGCCGGTGGGATCGGCTACGCTGACCATTGGCCCGAGTGATGTGCCGACCACGCTCTCGTTTGAGGGGGTCGGCCATCTCAACCCGGTGGGCAGCTTTTACGGCGCTCAAGGGGTGCAATTTTCCGAAAATGCTCTGGCGCTCCTGAGTGCGACGGGACTGCGGGAGATGGGCGTGCAAGAGGGGGTTGGGGGCAATTTTGAGACCGCACCGAGTGGGGAAACGGCAGTGTCTTATAATCAGGGCGATCGCCTCTTGCTGACGGTTCAGGAAGGCTTTTCGAGTCAGCTCTCGTTTGCCTACGCTTCGCCGTTCCAAGAGCATCAGGTGACGGTCTTCTCGGGGCCGGAGGGGACGGGAGAGGTTTTGGCTCGCTTGAGTCTCGCTGAAACCCCTGAGGGGGAATTTCCCCACGCTTATGAGGTCTTTGAGACGGTGACGCTTCCCTTTGCTGGGGTGGCGCGATCGCTTAGCATTGGCAGTGTGGCCAATAAGATTCTCTTGGATGATATTGTGCTGGGTTGAGGCAGGGTTCGCCACTCGGGAGATGGCCCAATTCTCGGGCCATCTTCGAGCTGGGCATTTTAACCCGAGATCTCAATGCTAAAATTCAGGAGGACGCGGGTTTTTCGGCGATGATGCCATAATTCGTCGTCCTCAATGTTTTGTAGATGTCTGTTCTAGGTCTGTCGGCGTGGCATCTCCACCTGACGGCATCTTCGACAGCGACTCCCTTTAGACTGGCGATTTTCTCCCCAACTTTCATGCAAAGCGAAGCCTTCAGTGAGCTATTCCCTCTGTTTAATGCAGCAAATCCTGAAACGGTCGATTGGCTGTTATCGGTTGCAGATGAACATGAATATCCTCCCAATCGAGCGGTGTTAATGGAGGATGCCTGGGGGAATGCGGTGTATTTTCTGGTGTCGGGTTGGGTGAAAGTCCGACGACTCTCGGGCGACGATGCCGTCACCCTCGCAATTTTAGGCCGGGGTGATTTTTTTGGTGAAATGGCCATTTTGGATGAGTCGCCACGCTCTAGTGATGCGATCGCCGTGAGTGAAGTTAAGTTATTAAGTGTTTCGGCGCAACGGTTTATTCAAACCCTATTTAAGGATGTCCAATTGCATCATCGCATGTTGCAATTGATGGTTCGTCGTCTGCGCCAAACCAATGTTCGCTTTCAACTTCGCAATCGTCCCCCGGCAATTAAATTGGCGAAAACATTGGTTGCATTGGGAGAAAACTATGGCGAAACGACGGATCGAGGAACTCGAATTTATAATTTAGAAGCCAAGGATTTAGCCAATGTTTCTGATATTAGCCCGGAAGAAGCTCAGAAACTGCTGGCGAAATTGGTGAGCAAGAATTGGATTGAGATTAATGAGTCGGAAGAGAGTATGTATCTGCTCAATCTCAAGCAATTAGCCCATTTAGCTGGAC
This sequence comes from Phormidium sp. SL48-SHIP, assembly GCA_004299065.1. GTDB lineage: Bacteria > Cyanobacteriota > Cyanobacteriia > Cyanobacteriales > Geitlerinemataceae > Sodalinema. The sequence continues at coordinate 28,578 of SIHH01000001.1, forward strand.
ATATGGGCTAGGTTAGGACGGTCTTAACCCGGTGGGGCGATCGCACCGGTTGGTTTCGAGGGAAGTAATCCGTTAAACTAGCGCTTAATCTCGGCGATCGCCTGAGTTCGGCTCGGGTCTGGCCGACCATCGACTGAAGCTCCTGAGACTGAAACCCCATCGACTGAAACCCCTGATTAGGTCAAATGATTATGTCAAACGCTAATCTTTCTACGAGCATGGCGGAGGGCGCTCCCCCCTCCCGTCGAGGACGCAAACCTCTGATGGAACTGCTCGAAATCGCCTCTCTCGGGGCGTCGGGGGTGGGTATTGGTTTGTCGCTCGTGACGCAACAGGTGCTTCATGCGGCGGTCCCGATTACCCTATCGATGTCGTTGGGAGTCCTCAATCGCCAACGCTTCCACCGACAGATGCAGCAACAGTATCAAGACGCCGTTACCCAACTGCATGAGAGCTTACAAGTCCTACCAGACCCCCTAGAGTTAGATCCAGTTCTGCAACGAGTCACCCAACTCGAACAGAATCATCAGATCATGACTCAGCAGCTCGAAAGTGTCAATCGTGAGCTGCGCAATCAGCGCAATCCGCAACAAATTCAGGTGCTACGAGAGACGGTGGTTGGCTTACAACAGGATTTGCAGGAGATGCAAACCTATGTTCAGGAACAACGACAACGAGAACAGCAACTCCTGGCACAAATTCAGCAACTCCAACGCTGGTATGACAGCCTCAGTACCCCTCAACAGGCGACGGAGTATAAACGGGCCGAAAATGCGATCGCCCTCCTCCATCGCGAACTGGCGGTCATTAAAGGACGCTTAGCCCCCCTCGAAACGCAAAATATCCAACAGGTTCAGGCCAATATCCGTCAGCTTCAAGCCTATCTCCAAGAACTCAGCAATGGAGTTCGGCCCCTGCGACGGCGACAACGGGATATGGTTCGTCGTCTCTTCCCCCGCATGATTGGTTTGATCAATGATTTGCGTCAAGGCGAGACGGCTTCAGTGGCCACGGTTCGCCCCAGCCGTGACGATCGCTCTGAATCCTCTCTCGCCAAGGCGATCGCCCAGCGACCGAGTCCACCAACCCCGAATCATACCCTACGCAAGGGACCCCTGACTCATAAACCCGCCCCTCCCCCTCGTCCCGATTGGCAAACTCAAGCCGAAATCCTCCGCCAACGGGCGCATCAACGACAGCAACAGCAACATCAAGGCGATTCTAAGGTCCCTTGGTAATGGCGGCGGTGCACTCCTAGTGTCGATGATGTCCAGTCAATTGATGTCACTTTGTCAGGGTGGCCGCGAATCTTGGACGAAATATGCGACAATAACCGGCCGTTTCGATTCACATCTGGGGGAGACTATGGCAGCGATTGTACAAAAATATGGCGGCACGTCCGTTGGCTCTGTTGAACGGTTGCAAGCCGTGGCTCAACGGGTGGCCAAGACAGCCGAGGGTGGACAGCCCGTGGTGGTGGTGGTCTCGGCGATGGGCAAAACCACCGATACTCTGGTTCAGTTGGCCGCTGATATTTCCTCGAATCCCTGTCGCCGGGAAATGGATATGTTGCTGTCGACGGGAGAACAGGTTTCGATCGCCCTATTAAGTCTAGCCCTCCAGGAACTCGGACAACCGGCCATCTCCATGACTGGCGCTCAGGTGGGAATTGTCACGGAAGCTGAACATAGTCGCGCTCGCATTCTTCAGATTCAAACTGATCGCCTACAACGTCATCTTCAGGATGGCAAAGTGGTTGTGGTGGCTGGATTTCAGGGCATTGCTCAAGGGGATGACCTAGAAATCACCACCCTAGGTCGCGGCGGCTCGGATACCTCGGCGGTGGCTCTAGCGGCGGCCCTCAATGCCGATCGCTGTGAAATCTATACGGATGTTCCTGGGATTTTAACCACAGACCCCCGTTTGGTTCCCGAGGCCCGGTTGATGCCCGAAATTACCTGTGATGAAATGCTGGAGTTGGCCAGTTTGGGGGCCAAGGTTCTCCATCCTCGGGCCGTGGAAATTGCCCGCAATTATGGGGTGACGTTGGTGGTGCGATCGAGTTGGAGTGATGACCCCGGAACGCGGGTGATTGCTCCTCCCCGCCAACCTCGACAACTGAAGGGTTTGGAATTGGTGCATCCGGTGGATGCGGTGGAGTTTGATGCGGATCAAGCCAAGGTGGCGTTGTTACGAGTCCCGGATCGCCCCGGTATTGCTGCGACGCTATTTGCTGAAATTGGTCGCCAACAGGTGGATGTGGATTTGATTGTCCAGTCGATTCATGAGGGCAATACGAATGATATTGCCTTTACGGTGACGAAAGAGATGTTAACGCGGGCTGAGTCGGTGTCTCAGGCGGTGATTCCGGCGCTAACTGGCCCCGACAATACTACGGACACGGATTTATTGATTGATTCTCAGATTGCGAAAGTTAGCATTGTGGGCGCGGGGATGATTGGCCGGCCAGGGGTGGCGGCTGAGATGTTCTCGGCCCTGGCGGCGGCGTCGGTCAATATTCAGATGATTTCGACGAGTGAGGTGAAGGTGAGTTGTGTGGTGGCGGCGGAAGACGGCGATCGCGCGATCGCCTCTCTGTGTGAGACCTTTGATGTCCATCCCTCGACGGTGCGAGAACAGGAGATGATGACCGCCACGGGGACGCAACGGCCAACAACGCCGATTGTCCGAGGGGTTGCTCTCGATCGCAATCAGGCTCGTTTGGCTATTTTACAAGTCCCGGATCAAGCGGGTCGCGCTGCCAAAATCTTCCAATTGTTGGCGGATAAAAACATTAGTGTGGATATGATTATTCAGTCCCAACGCTGTCATATTATTGGCGATTATCCAACCCGAGATATTGCTTTTACGGTGGCTCAAACGGACGCTGAAGCGGCGCAAGCGTTATTAACACCTCTGTTAACTACACTTAATTGTGGAGATTTGCGGGTTAATCCGGCGATCGCGAAAGTTAGCATTGTTGGCTCGGGAATGATTGGCCAGCCAGGGGTCGCGGCGAAAATGTTTGCCGCTTTGGCTCAGGATGGCATCAATATTGACACCATCGCAACTTCGGAAATTAAAATTAGTTGTGTGATTTCTGAGGCGGATGGTGTTAAGGCGTTACAAGCGATTCACAATGCGTTTGAGTTGGGCAAAACAGCAACAGATTAACTGCAATTGATGTCAGATTTTGGCGAATTGGGTAGGGGCGAAAAAACTTTCGCCCCTACAGAAAGGAAGATAAGCCGCCATGATTTTCCCGAATCACCCTTAATCCAGAATACCCTTCAGTTTTTATTATTCATTCAGACTTGTTTTGACTGGTTTTTTAAATCTCAATAAACCCCTGGGTTGGACGTCTCATGATTGTGTCGCCAAGGTGCGCGGCCTACTCAAGACCAAAAAGGTTGGCCATGGCGGAACTCTCGACCCTAAAGCCACAGGAGTCTTGCCTCTAGCTGTCGGACGTGCAACCCGATTACTGCAATATCTACCCGATGACAAAGCCTATCGGGCCACGGTTCGTTTTGGCATCACCACAACAACAGATGACTTGGAAGGGGAGGTGATGTCACAGACCGAGGTTCCTGAATTATCCCTAGCACAAATTGAGGCCGTTTTACCGCAATTTATCGGCAAAATTGAGCAAATTCCCCCGCAATATAGTGCGATTCAAATGGGAGGAAAACGCCTCTATGATCTCGCTCGTGCTGGGGTGGCCGTTGATGTTCCTTCCCGAGAGGTGGAGGTGTCTAGGATTGAGGTGCTTCACTGGCAGCCGGGAGATGCCCCAGAAGTGACGTTAGCCATCGCCTGTGGGGGGGGAACCTATATTCGGGCGATCGCTCGTGATTTGGGGGCAGTTCTCGGCTGTGGGGCAACTCTGGTACAGCTCGAACGCACTGAAAGTAGTGGCTTTCATCTGCGAGATAGTTGCACCCTTGAGGAACTGATTGAACAGGTGGAACGGCAGCAGGAGGACTCGTCTGGAACGCGACTCGATGGGGGGTTAGCTGGGGGAGTGGCCTTGACACCGCCGGAGGTGGCGATCGCCCATTTACCGCGAGTTGTGTTACCTGAGGATTTGGCACAACGTTGGTGTATGGGGCAACGCTTTGAGCTAGAACTGGAGGCAGCTTATTTGCAAGCTGAGTCGTTGGCGGTTTTTACGGAAGATCACCGTTTTTTGGGGATTGGAACCTGGAAACCGAGCCGAACTCAAGGGGAGTTAACGCCTCAGTTTGCACCGAAGTTAGTCCTTTACCAGGTTTAGTATGACGAGCAAAGATCTAAATGGGTTTACTGGCTTAACGATCGCTCTGGTTCTCGTCGGGTTAATTGCCTTTGCCATTTTGAAATGGTTGGGGGTTTACACGGGCAATTTTTTAGAGTGGAGTCTTGGGGTTGCCATATTTTGGTGGTTGGCGGTGGTGGTGACGATTCCTTGGAATGTCCACTTTAAAGCCAAACAGGTGGCGATGGAGGGGAAGCAGTCTCGGGAGAAGGGGATTCGTGTTGATTGTGAGAATCTTGACTATGTGAACTTGATTGTACGTCGTTCGCTGGCGATCGCGATCGCTCTTCATGGAGTCTCGGCTCTGGTGTTTTATCTGTTGGCCGTGACGGGGGTCAGTGCGATCGGCTATATTGGGTCGGGAGCGGCTCTGTTGCTGACGGGATTGCGCCCGGCGATCTCGTTTTACCAGTATCTCAGCGCCCGGTTGCAGGAGATTGATCAAGCGGTAAAATACCCCCGTGAGGATATCTCTAAGGTTCGCGCTCGGCTACTCTCTCTTGAACAAGGCTTAAAACAGCTTTCGGGTCAGGTGAATCCGGAAAAACCCAACTCAGTGACGGCTTCTCAACAGCGGCAACTTGAGGCACTCCGTCAGGATTTGACCCGTTTATTAACCTCTCACACAACGTTACAGGCTCAGAACGCCGCCGATCACGACCGCCTGGCTCGGGAGGCCCAAGGGGCGATCGCCAAGCTCAATGCGGATGCTGAGTTTCTCGATCGCGCCCGTGAACTCATCCGCTTTTTCAAGGAAGCCTAAGAAGACAAAGGATAATTAACAGTTAATCATGAATTATTAACAACCAGACAGCCTATTTTCTATTGCCTCTTGCCTCTTGCCTCTTGCCTCTTGCCTCTTGCCTCTTGCCTCTTGCCTTCTTCCCCCCTGTTCCCTGTTCCCTGTTCCCTGTTCCCTTCTTATGACTCAAAACATCGACGCAACCCGGACAATTCTACGAGCCTTTAGTGGCTCATTTATGTCGGCGACAATCTCATTATTGCTCTATCGATTGACGCTCTCGATTATTGAAACCTTCGCCAATAAACCCCTGACAACAGACAATCAAACAGCCTTGAACATTGCGGCGGCTGTTCGGACGTTGGTCATGGGGTTAAGTGCGTTGGCGACGTTTGTGTTTGCGTTCGCGGCCTTGGGGTTATTTTTGTTGGCTCTGCAAACTCTAGTTCGCAAGCTTTTTGCTAAGAAGGGTGAGGAGTCGGTTGAGAATTGAGGGTCTTCAGGATATAGGGTGGAATGGGTTGCATTCGACACAAAATTGTCGGGGAACCCACCCCTAGACCCTCCTAGGAGGGGATTTTTCGCCCCGACAGCAAGGGATATAATTCGCCATAATTTCCTCTGATCACCTTGAACCCAGAAGACCCAGAATTGAGGTCTGCTGGTTTGGCATGAGGTTTAGCTTGATACTTCCTAGGCGTTCCCTGGCTGAGCCAGGGAACGAGGAGGGGAGAAGTTAACGTAGCACTCGGTTGAGATTCCAGGAGTTTAGGGTTTTATCGGAAGCGCCGCTGATTAAGGATTGACCGTCGGCGCTAAAGTCAAAGCTTACCCAGCCTTGATGGGATTTGATCTGACTGAGGCTACCGCTTTCGGTGTGCCAGAGGGAGATATCGCCGTGAACATCGCCGCTCGCGAGCAGGTATTCTAACCCGAGACTGGAGGACACGGGGAAGGGGCTAAAGGCCAGGGAAACGACAGCATTGCGGTGCAGGCTATTTTGACGAAACGGGCGACCACTGCGGATATTCCACAATTGTACGGTTCCATCTTTGCTCCCGGTGGCGAGGGTTTCGCCGTCGGGACTGACGGCGACTGACCAAATTTCTGAGGAACTCGATACCAGGCCGCGTAGATGGTGACCGGTTTTCCAGTCCCATAGGTGAACTTTGCCATCGGCGCCAGCGGTGACGAGAAAGCGGTGATTGGGACTGAAGGCTAAGCTGTGAACTTCGCCGTTGTGGGCGTTGAGGCTATGGCGGGGGGTGGAGTTGCGATCGCGCAGTGGGTAGTTAAAATGATCGACCGCATCCCAGAGTTTAACGGTTCCATCGCGACTGGCACTGGCCAAGATGTCACCGTTGGGGCTAAATTCTAAATGATGAACGTCATCGTAATGTCCATGCCAGGTTGCCAGGAGGTTGCCTCGCTGCATATCCCAGATTTTGATGGCGTTGTCGTTGCCGGTGGTGGCTAGGAGTGTGCCGTCGGGGCTAATGGCGACGCTGAAGACGGCTTCGGGATGAGCTTGGAACTGGGTGGGTAAGTTGCGATCGCTATGACGAATTTCGATGCTCCCGTCTCCCCGTCCGCTAACGATGGACCCATCGCGACTGACGGCGAGGGTCCAGATCGCATGAATTCCTTGACTTAGGGTTTCCATCCGGGGGCCAGTCGGGCTGCCTTTGCTGGGAATCGCTTTATCGAGATCAGGGGAGCTATTGAGGCTCGGACTGGCCGATTCGCCGTTGAATCGCAGTTGAGGGGCTTGTTGTCCCCAGAATTGCAGTAGGGTGAGGGCGAAGGAGGCGGCGAGGAGTCCCGAGAGGGGACGGAGGACGAGAAGAGCGTCCCAGTTGATGGGTAAGTCAAAGCGATTGAGGTCTTGCAGGGCTGTCTCGGCGGTCTGGTAACGCTGATTCAGGTCGGGGTTTAGCAGACCGTTTAGCACCCGAGTCAGTTGGGGGCTGATGGAGAAGCGGCAGCGATCGCGCCAGTGCCAGGTTCCCTGACGATCATCGTAGAGGTCAAAGGGAGATTGACCGGTGAGTAGATGGACACAGGTGACGCCGAGGCTATAGAGGTCGCTACTGGGGAGGGGATGTCCTTCAATTTGTTCAGGGGCGGCGTATTCGGCGGACCCACTGAGGGCTTCGGCGTCGAGTCCGTTGGGGCTGGCGGTGCAATGAAGGGCGCTGAGATCGACGAGGACCCATTGTTCGTGGCACTGAATCAGGTTTTGCGGTTTGATGTCTCGGTGCAGGAGTTGGCGATCGTGGAGATCCTGTAGAGTCGGTAAAATCTGATTGAGCAGTTGCCGAATTTGGGCTTCGGTCCAGGCCCCTTGCAGTTGTAGGTATTCTTCGGCGGTTTTGCCGTGGATGTATTCATGGACGAGGTATTGGCTGCTCTCGTCGTCAAAGGCGGCCCGTAAGCTGGGTAGGTGAGGATGGTCGGCCAGTTGTTCCCAACGCATCAGCACGGGATAGGGGAGGGGTAATTCGCCTCGGCGGCGATCGCGCGATCGTACGACACAAAAGGTCTGAGATGGGGTGTCTTCGTCTAGGGCCAGAACCGTTCGTCCATCATGGCTCAGTGATTTTAAAACTCGGTAGCGTCCTTTAATGGCCAAACTTGGGACCGCCGTGTCGGGGTGGGAGGCTGGGGTAGACTGGGGGCGTGGGGAAAAGTTTTCGCTCATAGTTATGAAGGGGCTAACGGTGTGAGGAAGAAAAATCCTCTTTTCAGGTTAACGCTTTCTTCCTCATTCACCCTCATTCAGCGTGGCCCTCCCTCGTCTAAGTCGGGTTTAGGTCACGATTCTCAGAATTTTTATCGCTGTTTCTGGGCTATTCACATTACGAAATGTTGCAGTCTGGCCCTCAACGCCAAGATCGGCCGATAAGTAAAAATACTGATATTACCTGGATTTATCGCCAGTCATCTTTATTTCTGTTTCTTGTACAGTATTGCTTGAGATAACGAATTGTTGATTTCTGTAACATTAGCCACAATTTAGGTAGACGGGATCGGCGGGGGCTTCTAACCTGATAGGGGTTAGCCCAGAGATGTTGACTTAGGTTCACTAAGGTGGGCTATATCCGAGAGTCAGGTTAGACCGGGACGTCGGATGTAGGACATCAGACGTAGAACTGGGTCGTTTTGTAGAGTTTTGTAAAGTTTGCTTAGGTCATCTTCGTTACATTCGAGGCCGGTTTTCGGACCCATCCTCGGCGGCTGCGGCTGCGGTTTCCTTGGAAGCGCAGTCAGTCAGATGGCTCCTCAATCAAGGCTCCTTGGGATTGAGGCGATCGCAGCATCAAACGCCAGTGCGAAGATAATCCAGACCGAAGGGTCACCCATATGCCCATTTGAGCGGCTTAAAATCTTTACAAAACGTAACTCACAAATGCTCTGTGGCAGTGTATAAATTTATCGGAAGGGCATGAGCAATTCGACGGAAGTTGAGTTTCAGCGATTTTCGCGCTCTCTCATCTAAGACAAAAACATTCTCAGTTTTGTCGGCTGTCGGTTTCTCACCCAAGGCTACCGTCTAGGAGCCAAACCGTTAAAATATCTCGTTTGAACTAGACCAGCCCATCTCAAGTTAAGTAGGAGATTAATTCATGTTCGACGCATTCACTAAAGTCGTCTCTCAAGCTGACGCTCGTGGCGAGTACCTCTCTGCCTCCCAGCTCGATGCACTGCAACAAATGGTTGCAGATAGCAACAAGCGCATGGACTCGGTTAACCGGATCACCAGCAACGCTTCGACCATCGTTGCTAACGCAGCTCGCGCCCTGTTCGCTGAGCAGCCCCAACTGATCACTCCCGGTGGAAACGCTTACACCAGCCGCCGCATGGCTGCGTGCTTGCGTGACATGGAAATCATCCTGCGTTATGTCACCTATGCCATCTTCTCTGGCGATGCTAGCGTCCTCGACGATCGCTGCTTGAACGGTCTACGTGAAACCTACGTGGCTCTGGGAACCCCCGGTGCTTCCGTTGCCGTCGGCGTTCAAAAAATGAAAGAAGCGGCTCTGCAAATCGCAGGCGATCCTTCTGGAATCACCCCCGGAGATTGCAGCAGCCTGATGTCTGAAATCGGCACCTACTTCGATCGCGCTGCCGCTGCTGTTGCGTAATTCGCACCCCTTGCAGTCTGGTCATCAGACGTCATCGATACACCATATCGATTCCAACTTTCAAAATTAATTTGAAACTGTAACACAGGAGATTATTCAACAATGAAAACCCCGTTAACCGAAGCCGTCGCCGCAGCTGATTCTCAAGGTCGTTTCCTGAGCAGCACCGAAATCCAAACCGCGTTTGGTCGTTTCCGTCAGGCTAACGCCAGCCTGCAAGCTGCTCGCCAACTGACCGACAAAGCTCAGTCTCTCGTGGATGGCGCTGCTCAAGCGGTTTACAACAAGTTCCCCTACACCACCCAAATGCAGGGACCGAACTACGCTTCGACCGCCGAAGGTAAAGCCAAATGCGCGCGTGACATCGGTTACTATCTCCGCATGGTCACCTACTGCCTCGTGGCTGGTGGAACTGGTCCTATGGACGAGTACCTCGTTGCCGGTATCGACGAAATCAACCGTACCTTTGAACTGTCTCCGACCTGGTACGTTGAAGCTCTGAAATACATCAAAGCCAACCATGGTCTCTCCGGCGACTCCGCTGTTGAAGCCAACTCCTACCTCGACTACGCGATTAACGCTCTAAGCTAGATCGCCTTTCTAGCCCGGAACGGTAAGCAGCTACAGAGCATCAATGCTTGGAGTTGTTTTCTGTTCCGGGCTGTTTTTATATCCGTCGTTAAAAAATTAGGAGGATAGACTTTGGCTATTACTACCGCTGCAACCCGTCTCGGCACCTCGGCCTACGATGACACGAACCGAGTCGAACTGCGCCCCAACTGGACGGAAGACGACGCTCAGATTGCCATCCGTGCCGTCTACCGTCAGCTTCTGGGGAACGATTACGTCATGGCATCGGAACGCCTGACGAGTGCTGAATCGCTGTTATGCGATGGCAGCATCACCCTGCGCGAGTTCGTTCGCTGCGTGGCTAAGTCTGAATTGTATAAGACAAAGTTCTTTTACACCAACTTTCAGACTCGCTTTACCGAGTTGAACTACAAACATCTGCTCGGACGCGCCCCCTACGACGAGAGCGAAGTAATCTTCCACTTGGACTTGTACCAAAACGAAGGCTACGACGCTGACATCGACTCCTATGTCGATTCCGTCGAGTATATCGAGAACTTCGGCGACAACATTGTCCCCTACTATCGTGGGTTTAACACCCAGCGGGGTCAAAAAACCGTGGGCTTCACCCGTATGTTCCAGTTGTATCGCGGTTACGCCAACAGCGATCGCGCCCAACTGCGAGGTTCAGAATCCCGTCTAGCTCAAGAACTCGGACGCAACAGCTCATCAGCCGTTGTTGGCCCCTCCAACTCAAACGAAGGTTGGGCCTATCGTCCCTCGAAAGCTGGGGTTGCGCCTTCTCGGACTTATGGCTTGTCCGGTCGCAACGACGCCGATACTCGGATGTACCGCATTGAAGTGACGAAAATCTTGGGACGGAACTATCCCAACAACCTGCGTCGTGGTGGAACCCCCACCGTGCGTCGCAGCAGCCGTTCCTTCTTTGTTCCCTACAACCGCCTCTCCCAAACCTTACAACGCATTCAGCGTGAAGGTGGGAAAGTGGCCAGCATCGAACCCGCTAACTAAAACGGGTTAACACCGGAGAATCGAGGTCAGACTGGCAAAGACCTCGGTTCTCCCTTACCGTTGAGAGAAGAGGACAGATCACCCCGGTCCCCTCCCTGAAACAATCACAGTATGGATTCGGTACACCCAATACAGAGGAGTTGAGAAATTACGATGATGGGTTCTACAGCGCTCAACAGTAGCACTCCGTCTGGGAGTCGTATGTTCCGCTATGAAGTGCGCGGACTGCGTCAGTCTCCCAGCACTGACAAGAATGATTATCCCATTCGTAGCAGTGACAGTATTTTTATGACGGTTCCCTATAACCGCATGAATGAAGAAATGCGGCGGATTACCCGGATGGGTGGAGAAATTGTCAGTATCCAGCCCCTTGAATTTGACCCGGAAGGCAGTTCTAACGGAAAATCCGAAGAGTAAGCGCAAGTCTCGTTTTTTCATGCAGCCGTCTGAAACCGAAGTCGCGATCGCAGCCGAGTCTTGGACAACGGAACAGGCGATCGCCAATTTACAACAAACCGACGACCCCAGCACTCGCTACTATGCAGCTTGGTGGCTGGGGCGTTTTCGTGTCCGTGACGATCGCAGTCTGGAGGCTCTCATTGAGGCTCTCGGCGATACCATAGATCGCTCCCCCGGTGGCGGCTATCCCCTCCGTCGTAACGCCGCCAAAGCCTTAGGTAAACTCGGAGACCTACGAGCCGTTCCCGCTCTGATTGACAGTTTAACCTGTGCCGATTACTACGTTCGCGAGTCAGCCGCTCAAGCCTTAGAAGCTCTCGGGGACTCTCGGGCCATTCCCGGTTTGCTGGCCCTTCTCGACGGAGGCGTAGAAGCCGCTGTTCGCGTCCCCGGCAAACCGCACCTGGTGCAGCCCTACGATGCGATCCTAGAGGCCTTAGGGGCCTTGAAGGCAACAGAAGCCATCGAGCCGGTGCATCCCTTTTTAGAGCATGAGGTAGCCCGAGTGCGCTTTGCCGCCGCCCGAGCGCTCTACCAATTGACCGGAGACGAGCAGTATGGCGATCGCCTCATCACCGCCCTACGCTCCCCTGAATTACAACTACGGCGGGCCGCCCTAATGGATGTCGGGGCCATCGGCTATCTCAAAGCCGTCACCCCCGTCGCCGAAACCTTAGCCGAAAATAGCCTCAAACTCATTGCCCTCAAAGGGATTTTGGAACATCACCTGGCTCAAATCGATGACCTAGACGAAGCGGCCATCGAGATCATGACCCAGATGGATAAGCTGTTATAACAACTGACCGTTTCATGACCCTCGACTCTCTTCTTGCTGACGTTGACCACGCCGATTCTGCGGTCGGTTTGCTCATGGCCGTGCGATCGCTGGCCCAAACCGGCGATCCCCACGCCATCCCCAAACTCATCGAAGTCTTAGGCTTCAACAATCCCGGCGCAGCAGTAGCCGCCGTTCAGGGATTAGTGACCATCGGAGAACCCGCCGTCGCTCCCTTATTAGAGCATCTCGACGGCTATAACTATGGCGCCAGAGCCTGGGCCATTCGCGCCTTAGCCGAAATTGGCGATCCTCGCGCCCTAGACATCTTACTCAGCGCCGCCGCAGACTTTGCCCTCAGTGTACGACGAGCCGCCGCCCGAGGTCTCGGGACCCTACAATGGCAGGCCTTAGAGCCATCCGAGCGCGTCCTAGCGCAAAAACGGGTGCTTGAGCGATTACTCGAAACCAGCCAGGATCCTGAATGGGTCGTCCGATATGCGGCCATTGTCGGCCTAGAATCCCTCGCCAGAGGACTCGATGACCCCGAATTACGAGACCCCATCAAGCAATGTTTGCAGCAGCTGCGTCAAAGCGATGCAGAAGTGGCCATTCGAGGGCGATCGCAGTTGGCGCACCACCAGTTAATGACGACCGATTAGACCACCGGTTAAGACTTAACGCCGAGAGGGATCGATGTATCGTTCTCCCTCTCAGCCGATCGAGTCCAACCTCGATGGAGATCCCCCCTTAAATCAGGCGGGAACCGTCCGCTTGAATCACCTGAGTTGCCTCAAATTCAGGAACTCCCAGAGAGGATACATCATCATCAAAACTGCCAATCACCGTCACAAACTGACCCGGTTGAACCGGTAACACCCCTTGGCGCTCATCCCAGAGCGTTTCCACCTCAAAACGTCCGTTGGCGGTATCCAGGAGAAAGTCCTCTTCATCCGTCAAGCGGACCACCGTTCCTTCTAGGGTTTGTCCCGAGAAATTGGTGAGGGGATCAGGCGTCGAGTCAGGCGTCGAGTCAGGCGTCGAGTCAGGCGTCG
>SIHH01000001.1:41752-65993 GCA_004299065.1 Phormidium sp. SL48-SHIP
TCAGGCGTCGAGTCAGGCGTCGAGTCAGGCGTCGAGTCAGGCGTCGGTTCAGCACCAGGACTCAAGCGGGTAATCTCATTGCTGTCGATTTCGCGGCCGTCAAACTCATCAACACGCACCATCAGGCGATCGCCAACCGATAGATTAAGATTGCGAGCATCCGTTCCTTGAGGATCGACAATATATTGAGTACCATCGACATCGAGCAGAAAGTCATCTCCATCATCCCAGAACCCCACCAACGTACCGGTTACATTACGATCCGAATCGACCATTGGAGATCCCGTGAGGGGGTCATCAGATGGGGGGGTAGGTGCGGGGTTTCCAAACCCAACGGCGATGGCCTGATTAAATTCCACCGATCCCGTCGCACTTCCCAGGCGTCCTTCCCGAGCGCCGTGATAGCGAAAATGCTCCCAGCCTGAGGAGACACTATTCGCCGCCACAGCCGCCGCCACATCGGGATTAGCTTGCAGATAAAAGTTTTCGTCAAACAGGTCCGGAAGCCGTCCTTCGAGGGCGCCATGGTCCCAGAAATGTTGAACCGGATCGACCCCCGCCGCCGCTACATCGGGGTTTTCTTGCAAGTAGCGATCGCCGTCGAACCCATTCAGCCCAGACCCCGGTGTCGTTGTGGGGGCGCCTGGAGTCGCCGCTGCAACGCGAGTGATACTGCTGCTGTCGATTTCGCGACCATCAAATTCATCAACACGCACTTCTAGGGTATCCCCAGGAGAGAAGTTGAAATTACGAGCATCCGTTGACTGGGGATCGACAATGTACTGAGTTCCGTCCGCGTCGAGGATGAAATCATCGCCATCATCCCATAAATCCACGAAGGTTCCGGTGATGATTCCAGAGGCGGGGCTGTTTGGAGAGGAGTCAATAACGCTCATGATCGGTTGTTGAGTCTTGAAGTTGAAGGGTCAAACATCTGGCGGCTGTTCGCCTGATAGGTATGACTATAGGGAGTGATAATGACCCAAAAATGACGATTTAAAATTCAACGATCGCCACGAGCGCTAGACCGACTCAACCCGTAAATTCACGAGTATCTTTGGGCGATCGCCATCTAAATCGGCTCAGCAGTAACGTAAATTTACGGGTTCAAGAGATAGATGTCAATTGCTTAGGTCTCGCTTGAGAACTTTCTCCCATGGAGATATCAGACAATCCGTTCGATGTTGCGGAATGCCATGACAATTAAACTATCCTCTTCTTCCAAATGGTCAAAATGACTCGGTTTAGGATTGAGGAGAATCGCACCATTGCCCCGTTTAACGCCCAGGAGTAATAGGGGATTATTGGGATGCTTGGCACTGTAATTACTAATCCAAGTTCCCAACTCAGGAAACCGTTTTCCCAATAACTCCGAGGGATAATTACCCGGCTGAATAAAATAAAACTCATTCGAATCATCAGAATAGGTCAACAGTTGCTGATAGACCACCGACATATTCCTGAAAATGGCACTTTGGGCAATAATTCCCGAACTATAGTCCCGAGCCGAGACCACCTCATCGACTCCCGCCTCTTGCAGATGGCGGCGGCGATCAAGATTGACCAGTTCAGCAATAACATGAATATCCTTTTGTTTGCCCGGTGTTTGTTCTAAATGCTTCACCGCCAAAGCAATTAAGGCATTCTTTTCATCAGGCCCAGTACTCTCATCATCGGCGAGTAAAATGATGGCCTTGGCTTGAAACGCTTGTAAATCTTCTAGGGTGACATGATGCGTGGGATCTGCCTGAATGAAATGAACATTCTCAAAATTATGGAAATCTCGGGCATCGACCACTTCCGAGGCAGAGACAACCAAAATATCTAAGGCTTCTCCATGATTAGACTCTAGTAATTGTTGGATAATGCTCGCCGCTTTTCCATTCCAATTACAGAGGATAATGTGATTGTTAAATCGCTTCATTTGCTTTTGTTTCCAGAGAGCATGAGTCACAAATAGAGAGGAGATTTTACCGATAATTGTCCCAAACAAAAATGTGCCAAAAACCAATAAAAAGAGCTGAATGATTCGACCTGGAATCGTTCTGGGTTTATCAGGATATTCCCCCATGAGGGTAATAATGACATTTTCCAGAACTTCCCATAAGTCTTCTCCTGATTCAGCCGTTCCCTCACTCCAAGCTAAAAGGACCACTGTCCCTAATAACAAGACGACAGCAGCCAGAATCCCCAAGATTAACTTGAGACGACTATTTTGTAACTTGACCATCGGCACCCATCCCGTTTTGTTAATTAAGACTTTCGGCGATCGCCTGTTCTAATTCACCCTTCGAGAGGCTCGTGAGAACAAAGACTTCCTGAACCGTTTTCCCCCCACGGGCGATCGCCTTATAGCCTCCTCGAATCGGCACCGACACCCGTAACTTCAACCTAGGAATATGACCGCGCGATCGCGAAATCACACCCGGCGTAATCGTGCGGATTCCTTGCCAAAGCACCAAGCGCTCCAACACTGGAATCAAGCCATCGACATGAGTCGAATGATTCAGAACGAGACGTCCACTATCTTTAGAAGCCATAAATTAAAAAACTCCAAAAACTCAAAGAAACAACAGGAATTACAAGTAACAAAAACCCCGATTTTCAGAGTCTGAAAATCGGGGTTAATCATCATTTACTCAGACCCAGGGGGCTGGCTATCCTTGACCTTTTTCGGGCGTGGTGTCGGGCGATTTCCCTTCGCAGCGGGGCCGGACTTGCGGCGGCCGGGGCGACGATTCTGGGGAGACTTCGGGCGAGACTGACGTTTAGGAGGCATCACCCCCATATTATTCCCCGTCAGGATCACCAAATCTTGGCCCTGACGCTCGACCTCAAACGACCAAAAATGGCGTAAGGCTCGTCCCGAGACCGTCCCTTTGAGCGCAATCTTAAAAAACTTCGGTGGTTGTCCCGCCTTACGGGGTCCTTGACGGATTTTAACAATCACGCGACTGTCTTCTTCTGAATAAAAGACGACCTCACCGCGAACCGAGAAATAGCCCTCATGAACCTCCTCAGACGACACCGGAGGAAGTTCAGGATCTTGATCCTCTTGATTGAGGTTTTCGGGTTCCCAAACGCCAACAATTTGGAGATGGAGATTTCCATCGCGCTGGCCCGTTCTGGGATACACCACCCAAAGATGGTCTTGGTCCAAGTCAATGTGGTTTTTAACCAAACTCATGACTCGTCCCAACAACACCGCCTCAACAA
Organism: Phormidium sp. SL48-SHIP; assembly: GCA_004299065.1. Lineage (GTDB taxonomy): Bacteria > Cyanobacteriota > Cyanobacteriia > Cyanobacteriales > Geitlerinemataceae > Sodalinema. The sequence goes on from SIHH01000001.1 coordinate 44,969, forward strand.
TCGTGTCATCACTGGTATGAAGCGCTCCCTGAGTCACTTGCTCCTCAGAGGGCATATAGCGGCCGCGAACGACGCCAATCGCTCGATATTGTCGGGGTTCACTTGGGGGAGGAATAGGAACCGGGCGTTTAGGCGCTTCAGGCTCAGGTTCAGGCTCAGAGGCGACTGTTTCCGGAGTCGGTGACGGCTCAACCGGTGGGGGAACGGGGGGTTTTGGGCGTAACAAAGCATCCGCTCCCGATTCACGAGGAGCGTCAGAGACGGACTGTTTAGGGTCTTCTGGATTGGGAGGATGGAGTGGAGACGGCATCGTATCATTAAAATCGGAATTTGGACGAGAAGAGGAACTCATAAACCCTCCTAATAGCGGAGATACATCCATTGATAACCCTGCTGACTCATCGACGACAGCCTGAGTCAAGACAGTCAAACACGGACAATTTACTGTAATAGAATCCTTTTACAGCAATTGTTTTAGGCTTAACTGACGTACTATAATGTCTGTCAAATGATGACTCAGCAGACTTCAAAACAAGCTCACTAGCGCAGCCAACACCTGACAGGGCGAGGATGACCAGAAGCCACGGGGAATGGCGATCGCGGTTGCGAAACCCGGTTCCACTGGCCAATGGATATCACCAACAATCACAAATCGTTAGAACCATTGGCCAGCACGCCGAGTTAGATCAACTATCTCACATTCCACCTTAACGATTGGTTTCAGGTCTGTCGTTAACAAATCGGGAACCTCTCGTCAGTCGGCGTGAATCATCCATCAAGACGAGCCAACCCGTGACCACGAAGAACCTGCACCAGAAGCCGGTTATCCCCAATGGACATCAAACGCCTCAATCTTAGCCTTGGCAGTAGCCAACCGTCTTGAGGTTCCGCTCAGATCAGCCAATTCCCGTGCGGGTTTGACTTTGTTCAAGTTGTTCGAGGAGGGTGCTGCGATCGCGGGCCGGAGGCAAACAACTCAACCCCTGACAGACCAACCCCACCGCTCCTTCTGGGAGTTGGTTGACCACCTTAAACACCGTAGCCGGCAAATAGCGCCGTTTCAACACCTCCAACTCAGCCGCCGTCGTCCGCACCAGCGTCGCATTCTGAAACCAATCGAGTCCCGCAAACAAACTCGGGCAGGCTTGGGGCATTTTCTCCAAAATCGGCAAAAATGCCGTTAACACCGCTTCAGCCCGCTGCAAATAGAGCAATTCCTCACTGTAGAGAGACAAACGCACCAAATTACACACCGCTACCCCATTGGCGCCCGGCGTGGCATTATCCGTATAAGACCGTTCCCGGACAATCGCCCCGCCACGGGTATCTTGAGCCGCATTATAATAGCCGCCTAACTCATCACTCCAGAGATGCTCATCAAACTCCGCCTGCACATTAATAGCCGCATCGAGATAATCCTCAGCCCCGGCTTCAACTAAATCCAAAAGCGCCTTCACAAATAGCGCATAATCCTCCGATTGAGCCAACACCGAGGGAGTTCCATCATAATTGAGGCGATAGAAGCGGCCCTCAATCCATTGATGATCGAGAATAAAATCCGCCGTGCGACGGGCCATGGCCAAATCGTCCGGCATCTCAAAGGCCACCGAGGCCCGGGCCAACCCAGAAATCACCAAACTATTCCAGGCGACAATCCCCTTGGTATCCGTAACCGGAGGAATGCGCCCCGGCCAGACTCGGGTTTTCGCCTCATGATTATCTCGCGCTGGGGCGATGGGGGTCTCTGGAGTGGCCTCGGCCCCGTAGCGTTGGCTAAATAGGCGTTGTAGGGCTTGCTCGGCGATCGCACTCAAAGAACCACTATGGCGACGTTGTAAAACAATCTTGCCCTCAAAATTCCCCGATTCAGAACTATAAAAAGCCGCCTCTAACGCCTGATACTCCTCATCACTGAGACTCTCGTGTAACTCAGCCGCCGACCAGACATAAAACGCCCCTTCCTCGGGTTCCGCCTCCTGAGGATCACTGAAATTATCGGCATCTTGAGCCGCATAAAAATAGCCCTCGGGTGCCATCATCTCCCGTTTAAGCCAAGAGATCGTCAGGTGTACCGCCCGTTCGATGGCCGCATCTTGGCTTCCCGAACACCAAAGATTGGAGAGATACTCTAAAATTTGCCCATTATCATAGAGCATCTTTTCAAAATGTGGCACCGTCCAAGTCGCATCAACCGTATAGCGGTGGAATCCTCCCGCCACCTGATCCAAAATCCCTCCAAGAACCAAATCAAAGCCCCGTTGCTCACAGCGCGGTTGAGCCACAAAGTCCTTATCTAACTCAAAGCGGGTTCCTCGCAGCGCCGTTTGCGCATAGGGCATCATGGGAAAACAGGGCGCTCCCTCGGGTTCGAGGATGCGAATACTGGCTTCTAACCCCCGTTGTAGGAGTCCATCGTCTAAGAGAGAGGACTGGCCCATGGCCTTAAGTTGCGGCGGAATCTCGGCGGCCTGTTGCAGGGCCGTCAGCATATCGTGACTAATGTTGTCTAGTTTTTCTTTTTCGTTGTCATAGTAGTCCCGTAACTGGGTCAACACTTGCAGAAAACTGGGACGACCGTAACGGGGTTCGGCGGGGAAATAGGTTCCGCCATAGAAGGGAACCAGGCTATCGGGGAGGAGAAAGAGATTGAGGGGCCAGCCTCCTTGTCCCGACATCAGTTGTAAGGCCTGCATATAGAGGCTGTCGATATCAGGGCGTTCCTCGCGATCGACTTTAATCGGGACAAACTGACGGTTGAGATACTCTGCAATCTCGGAATCTGAGAAGGCTTCTCCTTCCATGACCGTACACCAGTGACAACTCGAATAGCCCACGGAAAGAAAGATGGGTTTATCCTCCTGGCGGGCCAGTTCGATGGCTTCGTCACACCAATACCACCAATCAATGGGATTCTCGGCGTGTTTACGAAGATACAGACTTTGACTGCTCGCGAGACGATTGGTCATGATTCTATCGGATGAATGAGTAGACAGGGGTGAGTGGGCCAGAACGCAGCATCGAGTGGATGGCGATCGCCGATAATCCCATCGTGACGGATGAGCGGCAAATCCCCAAATCATCTGGCCACTCAGGGACGGTGAGGATCGAGGTTAGTTGGCCGGAAATGGGCCGGGGCGAACCTCCAGGGTGAGTTGCTGATCTCCCCGTGCTATATCAAGTTCAAGGCTGTCCCCAATGGCCGTTTCTTCCACGATACGCTGTACGCTTTCAAAATTCATCACGGCGACGTCATCGATGGCCAGGATGACATCGCCCATTTGCAGGCCAGCCGCTTCGGCGGGGGAATTGGCGACGACATCGACGATTAAGACCCCTTGGCTTACGGTAATCTTAGGACGATTCTCCTGTTGTGCTAATTGTGCTTGAAGCTCAGCATCGAGGGTTTTGAGGCGAACCCCGAGATAGGGATGTTCCGCCACGCCGTTGGCGATGATTTGCTGAGCCACCCGCAGGGCTGTTTTAATAGGAATCGCGAAGCCTAAGCCTTGAGCGCCATCGAGGATTGCCGTATTCATGCCAATTGCGGCGCCCGAAGCGTTGAGGAGCGGGCCGCCGGAGTTACCGGGATTGATCGCGGCGTCGGTTTGAATGAATCCCACCCGGCGCTCAGGAACGCCAATTTCGCGGCTGCTGCGTCCGGTGGCGCTGATAATTCCCATGGTGACGGTACTATCTAGGCCGAGGGGGTTACCGATGGCGATCGCCCATTCACCGGGTTTGAGGTCATCGGAATCGCCGATGGGAACTGGGGCCAGGCTCACACCATCGAGTTTGACCACCGCCACATCCGTGATGCTATCTCGTCCGAGGACTGTCCCCCGTAGGCTGCGGCCATTCTGGAGGACGACTCGCACCTGTTCAGCGTTCCCGACGACATGAGCGTTCGTGAGAACATGGCCCTGGTCATCGATAACAAATCCGGTTCCTGCGCTTTGGAAATCGGGAGGATAGGGAATCGGATCTAATGGATCTAAGGCCCGCAAATCCTCTTCGGAATAGAGGCGCCGTCCGTCAATCCGCACCACAGAGGGTTCGACTTGACGGACGGCGCGAACGATGAAGTTCGTCTGATCAAAGGCGGTATCTGGGGCGGCATCATCCCCTTGAGGACGAGCTGGGGGGTTGGCGAGGCGATCGCTGTCAGGTTGAGGCGGCTCAAGCGCTTGGGGGGGTCTCAAGGACGATTGTGGAGGTGGGCTAAGAAAGCCCGAATCCTGGTTTTGCCATCGTTCTACGGCGATCGCGACCATCAGCCCCAGTAGGAATATCCCAAAACCCATCGCCCATTGAGTCCTGGGATGTTTCGAGTTTTGGCGAGACAATGCCATTGACCTCTGTTGCGCTGTGGCTTGGATATCGTGACTTTATTATAAAGGGTATTGTGGAGATCCGTTGATGAGAACCGTGTTTGCCGATGGTTTTCGGGTTAGCTCATCTCATCAACTCTGCTTTCTTACTGACTCGATCATTATGACTTCTAACCGTCCTGAATCCTTGGACTTAAAGCCGTTAGCGCCCTATGAAGATCGGCTTCTCAATGCCCTAGCCTTTTTTCGCACCCAACGGGACAACGCAACTCAAGCTCGTCACTGTTTAAGTATGTATTTACGCCAGTCAGAAGCCCGGATCATGTCGGAAGTTAGCTTTTATGCTCAAGAAGTGGGGGTGAGCGATCGGGAATTATTGGAGTTGATTTATCAAGATCCCAATCAGGCACAATCTCTAATTCAGGACAAGTTAGGAATGGATATTTTTAAAGTCTTTGCCGATGAATAGGAGTATTGCTCCCAATTTTCATCTCTTCAGACCACAGATGGCGGCGGTCCGGGAACCCATCCCTAACCCCGACCGTGGGGGGGACGGCCGTTGCCCTTCCCCCATGTCGACTGTATGGCAAGGGTATCGAAAATTGGGAGCAATTGGCCGGTTGCTCCCAATGGTTGTTGAAGCTGACCTGAGCGGCGGCGAGATCGCGAGATGGGGTGAGTGATTTGGACTTCCCCATCTATCGAAGACCTGCCAATCCTGCGTAGTCGGTCATCCAACCCATTCAACTGCGCCTAACGCACTAGCACCGACTCTGGAGTTGGCGTTGCTGGCACTTCCAGAGGATCATAGCCAATCTGTTCCTGAATTCGCTCCCGTGCCAAGGCTCGGTATTCCCAGAAATGTTCCCCAGCCGCACATAAGCCAAGATACAGGTTGAGCATCTGAGGTTTCTTGCGCAACATTGTCCAAAGTTGACGCCAGAACTGCCCACGAATCTCAGGTCGACGAATGCCCTGATGCCAGATCAATTGCATGATTAAGGGCAACCCCTTATTTAAAGGAAACTGCATCGTTTGCCGGTTAGTTTTGCCGCTGCGAATTTGCAGACATTGCTGTAAACAGCGCCGCAAATAGCGTTGCGGTTCGTAGAGCTGCCAAAACCCTTCAACATAGTCCTTAGCCAGTTCAGAGATGGGGCGGGTGGGGACGAAATTCATTAAGCTATTCTGGTCACCGGTGAGATGGCTGCTCTCCCCTAATAAGCGTTCTTCCCGTTTGAGCCGAGTCCAGAGAGCTGTGTTGGGTAAGGCTTGGAGTAGGCCCAACATCGGTTGAGGAATATTGGTTTGCTCGACGAAAGTTTGAATGCGATCGCCGGCCCCCGCGCGTTCCCCATCAAAGCCGAGAATAAACCCAGCATAGATGAGCAAGCCAGCATCATTAATCCGACGACAAGCCTCAACCAGGGGCGCACGGGTATTTTGGACCTTACCTGTGACTTGTAAGCTATCTTGATCTGGGGTTTCAATGCCAAGGAAGACGGCATAGAAGCCAGCTTCACTCATGAGTTCAAGCAATTCATCATCTTCAGCCAAATTCACCGAGGCTTCGGTAATAAAGGTAAAGGGATAGTCATGCTCTTGCATCCAGGGAATCAAGACCCGCAGAAAGCGCTTCACGTTGCGCTGATTACCGATGAAGTTGTCATCGACGATGAATAGAGAGCCTCGCCACCCTAGATCATAGAGGGTTTGCAGTTCAGCCAAGGCTTGTTCTGGGTCTTTGGTGCGCGGTTTACGACCATAGAGAGAAATAATGTCACAAAATTCGCAGTTGAATGGACAGCCTCGCGAGAATTGCATGGCCATCATCAAATAGGCATCCCGTTGCAGGAGGTCAAAACGGGGTTGAGGCGTTTGGGTGACATCGGGTTTCTCCAAGGAACGGAAAACGCCCTGGGTTTCTCCTCCCTCAACGGCTTCGACAAACGGGGGTATGGTCATTTCCCCTTCATCGAGAACCAGGAATTGTGCGCCGGCGTTTAAAGCATCGTCAGGAACTGAGGTGGGATAGGGGCCTCCGACGGCTACGAGTTTGCCTAAACGAACCCCTTTGCGAATCAAAAATTGAAAGTCCGGCTTTTGCACCAGCATCGCGGAGAGAATGACAATATCGCACCATTGCCAATCTTCATCGGTTTCCGTGGCGACGTTGCGATCGCGAAAGCGAATCTCCCAATGGGAGGGCAATAGAGCCGCAACAGTAATAATCCCCAGGGGCGGAATTGTGGATTTGAGTCCAGCCAGTTCCATGAAGCGATCATAGGACCAAAAAGACTGAGGAAATTGAGGATATAGTAATAGTGCTTTCATGAAAGCTCCTTGTATTAAGTTCAGGGTCAAGCGGAGATTAGCAGATTTACGCCAGGAGTTTTCAGTCGAAAGATTATAGGAATTTTCGGAACTATATCAAGAGTTCCAGCATTAAATCCACAGGGACGAGATCTGAGAAGGCCTTGCTGTTAATCCTGTCTCGGGACATTCATACAATTCATACAATTCATACAATTCATACAATTCATACAATTCATGCAACTATCTGTCAGAGCTATATTCTCCCTAACATAACAAATTTCAAGGAATTTTCCAGTGCAGCCCAATACCATTTTATTTTTTATTTTCAACGTGTCTTTAACCCAATTAACCGAAGATCACCTCCCCCAGAAGTATGATATTTACAGCCACCTACCCTGATTAACTGACACGAGTTTGAGGGGGAGACGGAGGGGGAGCGAAAGCAGCTTAAAAATGTCCCATCCTGGGAGTGACTAGGGGTGAGTTGCCCAGGTTTTGTTCCCCCAGGGTCAGAGACAGGATTTATTTCAGGTTAATAGCGAGAGCAATCTCTTCTAAAGTGGAAGTCATTTGTTTGGCACGAGCAATATCAGATAGGGCAGTGAGTAGGAGAAGCACGTCACCCTCCTCTAACGCCGCCTCTAAATACGCGGCCATCTCTTCTTCTGTTTTTAGGGAATCTACGATATCCCAAGGTTGGGTTTCAATTTTGGTCATCAGGTTTAATTTTTTTCGCTATAGCGTCTGACCAATCTTTCATACCTTTTGAATGTCTCGCAAACCGTTCTAGTCTAGCCCATCACCCGCAGCCCTTTGCGACGACGAATCCACCAGCCGCCGCCGAGGGGCGATCGCATCTCTCCCCACCCCATACCGCGCCGCCGCCTGAGTCATCGTCAGGGACAACAGCGCCGCATCCCCTAACCGACATTCACCCAGAGGACGCTCAACCGCTCCCCCCAACGCCTCCCGCACTGAGGACGCCACAGCCCGCGCCAACCACGGGGGAACCGAATTGCCAATTTGCCGAAACCCGTGCCATTTCGTGACATGGAAGCGGAACCAGTCCGGGTAACTGTGCAATCGCGCCGCCTCCCGCACCGTGATACAGCGGGGACGCTGTGGATGAATGGGACGGGGTGAGGTGAACGCGCCCCGACTGCTGGGAGTTCCCGCCCGTAGGGTGTTACAAACGCCCTGGGGATGCAGGCGCAAAAAGCGACTCACCGGCTCCCTCTCCCCTGGCTTCGTCTTGCGAAATCGCTCAATGGAGGTGTCCCGATGGTGCGATCGCCCACTATTACTCAGCCAATTCTCCATCACAGGACGAGGATACCCATAGTCCCCTAAATCCACCGCTAAGCCCCGCAAAATAGCTCCATACTGGCTCGGAACCCCAAAATTTGCCTCAACCCAGTCTTGCCGCCATAACGCCTCATACTGCTCAATTTCGGGCAAATCCTGTAACGCCTCCGTCACCGTCGCCGAAGCGGGCAACCGCGCCAACTCCCCCTTAAGCCGTGTTTTCCCCGCCGGATGGGTAGTTGGGGGCGGATACTGGGGCGGCGTTTCCCCCTGACGGTAGGCCAACAGAAACAGACGCTCCCGATATTGCGGAACCCCATAATGAGCCGCATTCAGCACCTGGGGCGGGTCCACCACCTCATAGCCGATCGCCTCCAACGCCGCGATCGCCTCAGACAGCACCTGACGCTGTTTCCCCGTGGCCATCCCCTTCACATTCTCCATCACCACATAGCGGGGCTGAATCTCCCCCACCAGACGGATAAAATCAGACACCAAAGCATTCCGGGGGTCATCCAACAATCGTTTTCCCATCAAAGAAAAGCCCTGACACGGAGGTCCCCCAAACAGCACATCCACCTCCGTCACCCCAGCGCGTCTTAAAATCTCAGCCCCCGACATCTCGCTAACATTGGCACAGATCATCTCGCAATCGGGGAAATTGTACTCATGAACCGCACAATGAATCGGGTCCACTTCCAGCGCAGCCACCACATCAAACCCCGCCTGTTCAAACCCCAGACTCATCCCTCCCGCCCCAGCAAATAGATCGATCGCAGTCGGTCGCACCATGACGATTGCACCATTCAAAAGACTGTACTCTAACAGAAACCGGGATCTTGCCTCCACCTTGAGACCCTTGACGGACCCACTCGGCGATCGCCCATATTACACTAGACAGGATTTGCATTCGATCCAACGCCCAACCACAACCCCACATCGGTTTCACTGATCCAACAGATTTTCAACGCCAAATTCTCAACTATGTCTAACCCACAAACCCCATCTCCAGCCAATAGCGACGCCCCGAAACCCGAAGTCAAAGGGTCCAAAGCGCGTCAACTCATGGGCATGAAGGGCGCCCAATCCGGCGAAACCAACGTTTGGAAAATTCGCCTACAACTGATGAAGCCCATCACCTGGATTCCCCTCATTTGGGGCGTTGTCTGTGGGGCCGCCTCATCCGGATCCTACACCTGGACCCTAGAAAATGTTCTCATGGCCGCCGCCTGTATGCTCCTTTCCGGGCCGCTCATGACCGGATACACTCAAACCATCAACGACTACTACGATCGCGAAATCGACGCGATTAACGAACCCTATCGCCCCATCCCCTCCGGGGCCATCTCCATCCCCCAAGTCAAAACCCAAGTCTTCATCCTGCTCATTGGCGGCTGGATTCTCGCCTATGGCCTCGATGTCTGGGCGCAAAACGAGTTTCCCACCATCACCACCATCGCCGTCGTCGGGGCCTTTCTCGCCTATATCTACTCCGCCCCACCCCTAAAACTCAAACAAAACGGCTGGCTGGGCAACTACGCCCTCGGGGCCAGCTACATCACCCTCCCCTGGTGCGCCGGCCACGCCCTATTTGGCGACCTCAATCTAACTATTGTCTTCCTGACCATGTTCTATAGCCTCGCCGGCCTGGGAATCGCCATTGTCAACGACTTTAAAAGCGTCGAGGGCGATCGCCAACTCGGTCTTAAATCCCTCCCCGTCATGTTTGGCGTCGGAACCGCCGCTTGGATTTGCGTCCTCTCCATCGATGTTTTCCAAGCTGGAATCGCCGCTTATCTGATGAGCATTCAACAAAACGCCTACGCCGTACTGTTGATTCTGCTGATTATCCCCCAAATCACCTTTCAGGATATGTACTTCCTGCGAGATCCCCTGGAAAACGATGTCAAATACCAAGCCAGCGCCCAACCTTTCCTCGTCTTGGGAATGTTGGTCACCGGCCTCGCCATTGGTCATTCTGGACTTTAGAGGATAAGTATCATGTTCTGGGATCGGACTCCTCCACGCCCCTGGCTCAAACTTTGGAGCCTCTTTTGGTCAGTCTTTGCCCTCGGGGGACTGACCCTGGGGGGGATGGCTTGGGCGCGACGGGAACTGGCCGCCATCGACGATAGCCTCCCCGATCCCAGTGAACTCCTCACCTATGCTCGCAGCGGAACCATCACCATCAAAGCCGCCGATGGCAGTATCTTGCAACAAATCGGCGACGTCACTCACGAAAGCTTAGAACTCGCCGACACCCCACCCCAATTAATCGAAGCCTTCCTGGCTGCCGAAGACCATCGGTTCTATGACCATGACGGCTTAGACTATCATGCGATCGCCCGTGCGGCCATGACCAACTGGCGAGCTAGGGCCTGGCTCGAAGGGGGAAGCACCCTCACCCAACAGTTAGCCCGCATGGTGTTTCTGACTCAGGAAGTGACCCTAGAACGGAAACTGCGAGAAGCTCGTCTAGCCCAAGAAATCGAGCGCAGCACCAGCAAAGAGGAAATTCTGCAAAAATATCTCAATCTGGTGTATCTCGGGTCTGGGGCCTATGGCGTAACCGATGCGGCTTGGGTCTATTTCGCCAAATCTCCCCAGGAACTCACCTTGCCGGAAATGGCGCTGCTGGCCGGACTTCCCGCCGCTCCCAGTGACTATTCCCCCCAAACCTCCCCCGAGTTAGCCCAACAACGGCGTAATACGGTTTTGCGACGGATGGCGGAGGTGGGCTATATCAGTGAAAGCCAGGCCAACCAAGCCATAAAACAACCCCTCGACCTCAATCTACGACTTCCCAAACGCCTCGAAGTCCGACTCCCCTATTTCACCAGTTATATTCAGCAAGAACTCCCCAACTACGTCAGTGATGAGGAAATTGAAAAAGGGGGGTTAATTGTCGAAACCAGCCTCGATCCTCAATTACAAGAACTGGCTCAAGCGGTTGTCCGCCAAGGAGTGGCCCAATATGGCTGGCAAGAAGGTTTTACGGAAGCAGCCTTAGTGGCGATCGATCCTCGCAATGGGGAAATTCGCGCTCTCGTTGGCGGAACTGGCTTTGAACAGAGTCAGTTTAACCGGGCCACTCAGGCTCTGCGTCAACCAGGGTCCACCTTTAAGGGCATTATCTACGCTACGGCGATCGCCACTGGCCTGTCTCCCCGTGATGTCTATGATGATGTTCCCTATAGCATTGCTGGCTATCAACCTCAAAACTACGGCGGCGGCTATGCGGGCAAAGTGACCCTACAAAACGCCTTAGCCCAATCCATCAACGTCGTCGCCGTGAAACTCCTGGCCGATATCGGCTTTGAACCGACCCTAGAGGTCGCCCGCAAGATGGGAATTGAGTCGGAGTTGGGGGAGGTCTATCCCTTGGCGTTGGGAGCCTTTGAAGTGACCTTATTGGAGATGACGGGGGCCTATGGAACCCTGGCCAATCAGGGACAACATTACCCCAGTCGAGGCATTCGCCGCATCCTGGCCGCCGATGGAACGGTGCTGTTTGATGCACAGGAGGACATTCGCCCGCAACAGGCGATCGACCCCGATAGTGCGGCGATTATGACCTCGATGTTGCGCCAAGTGGTGGAGTCGGGAACGGGTCGCCCGGCGCAACTCGATCGCCCCGTGGCCGGGAAAACCGGAACCTCGGACAATTCCCGCGATCTCTGGTTTATTGGCTATGTGCCTCAGTTAACGGTGGGCGTTTGGCTCGGCAACGATAATAACGCCCCCACCTATGGCAGTAGTGGCACGGCGGCCCGGGTTTGGCGGCGGTTCGCGGCGCAAGCTTTACGAGATGTGGCGGTGGCGGAGTTCCCCAGTTTGCCCAATTTGGCTCGGCGAACCATTATCCTGCAACCTCAACCAGAGGAACCCGAACCCCGCGCCACTCGGGAACCTCGCGAGTCGGGAGACGATTGGCAACTCACCTGGGGCGATCGCCCCTTGGGAGTGCCAAGCCGCTCAGTCTCCCAGGAGTCGCAGGAGTCGCAGGAGTCGCAGGAGTCGCAAGAGGCCGAAACTCGCGATCGCGCCCTAGACTATGGAACGGTCGAATATTTCCGCCGCCGCTATGGACTCGATCCGGCCCCGTCAAACCCAGTTCGGGAACAGCAATCGTCCCCCTCTCGTTTAGAATCTGACCCAGTTCTCCCGTCTAAAAAAGAGATTATTCTTCCTGAAGCCCTCGAAACAGTTGAAGGTCACGAGTGAAAATCTTGATAGGATTAACTCTTAACTCTGCTGTGGGTCGGGGCGTGACCCTGTCATGGCAGTGATTCCCTAATTTTCTGGAGCAAAATGGCTTATGAACAGTGTCATTTTCATGGATGTCGCCGGTGCAGCTGGGTCATCGGGATTGTCTTTGTTTACCCTGGTGTATGTGGTCGGATTTATTGCCGCCGTGATTGGTGGTTCGCTGGCCTGGTATAACTCGAAACGTCCCCCCGGTTGGGAAGATGCTGAACGGCCCGATATTATCCCGGATCTGAAAACCGACAATCCAGACAGCCAGTCCGACGACAAAACGCAGTCCTAAGGTTGAGATCTCTTGAATAAACCCCTTGAGGCACTCTGGGCCGTAATCGGCTTGTTTCTCACCATCCTCGGGACGATGGTGGAAGCGTCCCTTGCCAATCCCTTGGCCAGTTGGGGCGATCGCGCCAGTTCCACGATTTCCCTCGGCGTCACGTATCAAGTGGGAGCGGTGTTACTGGTGGGCTGTCTCGGGGGCAAAAATGCTGGGGCCTTATCTCAAATTGCCTATCTCAGTTTGGGGTTAAGTCCCTGGTTTCCCGTCTTTACGCAAGGAGGCGGGTTGAGTTATCTGGCTCATCCGTCCTTTGGCTATCTCCTCGGCTTTGTTCCGGGGGCCTGGCTTTGTGGGTGGTTAGCCTTTCAACGACGTCGCCGTCTGGAACTGTTGGCCCTAAGCTGTTTGTTAGGCTTAGCGGCGGTGCATACGGTGGGATTGCTCTATTTGCTGCTGAGTCAATGGACGTCGGGAGAGTTGGGCCGGCTGGTGTTGCAGTATTCTTGGCAACCGTTACCGGGCCAGTTGGCGATCGCCTGTGCGGCGGCGGTTCTCGCCTATTTCCTACGCCTGTTACTCTTTTATTAACTCCAATTGATGGCAAGGTAACGTTCGATCATTATGGCTGGACATAGTAAATGGGCCAATATCAAACGACATAAAGCCCGTGTGGATGCGGCTAAAAGCAAAGTCTTTACGCAGATTTCTCGGGAGATTATTGTGGCCGCTCGTCAGGGCCTCCCGGATCCTGATGCCAATTTTCAACTGCGTAATGCCGTCGCCAAAGCCAAGGCGGCGGGGATTCCCAATGATAATATCGATCGCGCGATCGCCAAGGGAGCCGGTAATCTCGGCGGCGAAGACGACTATGAGGCCATCCGCTATGAGGGCTATGGCCCCGGTGGCGTCGCCGTCTTAATCGAAGCTCTCACCGATAACCGCAATCGCACGGCGGCGGATATTCGCGTCGCGTTTAGCAAAAATGGTGGAAATCTCGGGGAAACGGGCTGTGTGAGTTGGATGTTTGCTCATAAAGGGGTGATTATACTCGAAGGGGAGATGGACGAAGACCAGCTTTTGGAAGCCTCGTTAGAAGCGGAAGCCGAGAGTTATGAACTCCTAGAGATTGATGAGGATGTCCCCGGTGCGGAAGTCTACACGGCCATCGAGGATCTCGAACAAGTCAGTAACCATCTCGAAGCGGCTGGGTTTAACGTCAAACAAGCGGAGTTACGCTGGTGTCCGGGCAATAGTTTAGAGGTGAGCGATGAGGAGCAGGGGCGATCGCTGCTTAAAATGATGGATGCTCTCGAAGATCTCGATGATGTGCAAACGGTCACCTCGAATTTTGAGATGTCGGATGCCTTACTAGACCGCCTCAGTCTTGTCAATAGCTAGTCACAATAATTAACAACTATTCGTTAAACAACTATGGTCTTAGCAAAACGGATTCTCCCCTGTCTCGATGTCAAAGCGGGGCGAGTCGTCAAGGGTGTGAATTTTGTCGATCTCCAGGATGCGGGCGATCCCGTCGAGTTGGCTCAGGCCTATAACCAGGCGGGGGCCGATGAGTTGGTCTTTCTCGATATCACCGCCACCCACGAGGAACGGGATATTATCCTCGATGTGGTCTATCGCACCGCTGAACAGGTGTTTATTCCCCTCACCGTTGGCGGCGGGGTTCAATCCTTAGACGGAATTAAAAAATTGTTAAGAGCCGGGGCCGATAAGGTGAGTATCAACTCAGCGGCGGTTCGGGACCCGGAGTTGCTGAACCGGGCCAGCGATCGCTTCGGCAATCAATGTATCGTGGTGGCGATCGATGCCCGTCGCCGTGAGGATCCCAGCAATCCCGGCTGGGATGTCTATGTGCGCGGCGGCCGGGAAAATACGGGCCTCGATGCGATCGCCTGGGCTGAAGAGGTCACCCAACGCGGGGCCGGCGAACTCCTCGTCACCAGTATGGATGCCGATGGCACTCAGGCCGGCTATGACCTGGAATTAACCCGAACCATCGCCGATCGCGTGGAAATTCCCGTCATTGCCTCTGGAGGCGCGGGAAACTGCCAACATATCTATGAGGCCTTCTCCGAGGGCAAGGCAGAAGCCGCTCTCCTCGCCTCCCTGCTGCATTACGGCCAGTTGAGTGTGGCGGAGATTAAGAAATATTTAGACGAGCATCGGGTCCCTGTGCGCCAGTTGAGCCAACCACGGGAGGGGGAAACCCAGATTTAAAGAGGGATTGACCGCCTAAAAAATCCTTCTGAGGCAGCCGGTGCGAGCCAACGACTTGTGTTAAGATATGCAAAGTAAATGAACAACGATCGCACCGAACTCATGATCGTCATTCTGTTCATCGTGGTCGGACTGGTCGCCTGGTCGCTCCACCTGATGCAAGAAGCTGTTGAACACCAGGAATTTTCCTTGATGTTAGCAGGAACCCTCGTGGCCGCCGCCGCCGCCGCCATGATGACCGTCTATTTCCTAATGAGCCATTATGTCGGCTATCTCAATCAGATGCCTTGCACCTGATTAGCCACAGGACTCAGAAAAATGTTAGCTAGGGGTTGACACTGTCCAAAAACCGAGCCATAATAGATTTCGCTCACGTGAGCTGCTCTGGGGCTATAGCTCAGTTGGTAGAGCACCTCAATGGCATTGAGGGGGTCAGCGGTTCGAATCCGCTTAGCTCCATACCCAAAAGCGCCGACTTCCATCTGGAAGTCGGCGCTTTCAGTTTAAATGGGGTTAAAGAGCAACCGGCCACCTGATATAGCAATCAAAGATTGCCTGATTGACACTCTGAATTGAGAGAGAATCCTCCACCGGTTGCCTGTTGCCTGTTGCCTTCTTTAATTCCTTAACTCAGACCAGCTTAAACTTCGTTAACATCAAGAGTAAGCGTTTTGAGGTCAACCTTAGTTGCCAGGTAGAGTTTTGTATGTGGTCTGCGATCGCCTCATGGTCTGTGTTTCTCGCCTACATCCCTCACGGTCACTGCTACCTTTGGGAACCGTCTCTCGTTAGACTACATGCCCTCAGTGATAGCCTAATTGTCCTGAGTTACTATTCCATCCCCCTGATCCTGGTTTACTTCAGTCGTAAACGGGAAGACCTCCCCTTTCACGGTATCCTCTGGCTCTTTAGCGCCTTCATCCTGGCCTGCGGCAGCTCTCACTTGCTCGAACTCTGGACCCTCTGGCATCCCAATTATTGGCTATCGGGCAGCATCAAAGCCCTAACCGCCATCATTTCCTTCTATACCGCCCTGACTCTGATTTCCTTCGTCCCCAAAGCCTTAAGCCTGCGTAATCCTAGGGAACTCGAAGATCTCAACCAACAACTGCACCGAGAAATCAAGCAGCGGCAAACGATTGAGGCCCAACTCAACCAGATTTTGCAGGGAACCGGAGCCGTCACCGGCCAAGAATTCTTCACCGCTCTCGTCGAACATTTGGCCGATACCCTGCAAGTGCGGCAAGTCTGCCTAGCCGAATACACCGACGAGCCGCCCGACTCTCTGACAACTCTGGCCCTGTGGCGAGATGGAAAGCTAGAGGACAACATGACCTATTGCATCACCGGTAGCCCCTGTGAACCGGTTGTCCGTGAAAAGAAACCGCAACGGGTGGCCAACAGCGTCCAGGAGAAATTCCCCCAAGCCGTCAGTATGAGGGCCATTAACGCCTGCACCTACCTAGGTAGCCCTCTCCTAGATCGGCGACAAAACGTCATCGGCGTTCTCTGCATCCACCACGATCGCGAGTTGTCAGACCCCGATACGACCCTAGCCATTTTGCAACTCTTTGCCATCCGCTCTGCCGCCGAACTCTTGCGTCAACGGGCTGAACAAGCCCAAATTGAAGCCTACGACAGCCTCGAAGAAAATATTTCCAATGCCACCCAACGGCTCCGCGAACGTACCAACGAACTGATTGACGCCAATATCAGCCTCGAAAAAGAGATTCAGGATCGCATTAGTGCCGAAGCCGCCTTACGGGAAAGTGAAGAACGTTGGCAACTGGCGATTCAGGGCAGCAATGAGGGAATTTGGGATTGGGATATTAAGGGCGATCGCATCTTCTATTCCACCAGTTGGAAAAATATCCTTGGCTACAGTGACGACGAACTCCCCAACGACCCAGATATCTTGCTACAACTGGTTCATCCCGACGAAAAAGAAACCGTCAAACAGGCTCTGCTAGACCATCTCAACCGTCAAAGTCGCATTTACTCCCAAGAATTTCGCATGCGTTGCAAACAGGGAACCTACAAATGGATTCTCGCTCGCGGCCAAGCCTTGTGGAATGACAAAGGAGAACCCGTCCGTATGGCTGGGTCCCATACCAACATCCACGATCGCAAACGGGCTGAAGCCGCCCTGCGTGAAAGTGCGGCCCGAGAACGGGCCATCGCTCGGGCCATTGCCCGAATGCGCCAAACCCTCGATCTCGAAGATATCTTCAACGCCACCACCCATGAACTGCGGGGCGTTCTCAACTGCGATCGCGTTCTCGTCTACCGCTTCTTTCCCGATTGGAGTGGAACCTACGTCGCTGAATCGGTGAATCCACCCTGGGACCCTCTGATCGAAACCGCCAACCAAGACCCCAATCTCACTCGTGTGGCCGTTCAACGCCTCGACTGTACCGCCAGCGAACTCGAAAGCAACGATAATCTCGTCCAAGATACCTATCTGCAAGAAAACTTGGGCAATCCCTACCGAGATGGCAAAACCTATCGAGCCGTCACGGATATCTATGAGGCGGGTTTTGATGACTGTTATCTCAATTTACTCAAACAACTGCAAGCCCGAGCCTATATCATTGTGCCGATTTTCTGCGGCAAGTTGCTCTGGGGACTCCTGGCCATCTACCAAAACGCAGGACCACGCCATTGGAGTCAAGGCGATATCAAAATTGCACTACAGATTAGTAACCAGTTGGGGGTTGCGGTTCAACAAGCTGAACTGCTGGCCCGCACTCGTCAACAAGCCCTAGAACTTCAGCAGGCCAAAGAAGCCGCTGATGGTGCCAACCGCGCCAAAAGTGAATTTTTGGCCAACATGAGTCATGAACTACGAACCCCGCTCAATGCCATTTTGGGATTCTC
Organism: Phormidium sp. SL48-SHIP; assembly: GCA_004299065.1. Classification (GTDB taxonomy): domain Bacteria; phylum Cyanobacteriota; class Cyanobacteriia; order Cyanobacteriales; family Geitlerinemataceae; genus Sodalinema. Next base: position 62,573 of record SIHH01000001.1, read on the forward strand.
GCAACTCTTGCAACGTCCGGGCGTATCGGAGACGGAACAACATCAATACCTCAAAACCATTTTGTCGAGTGGTGAGCATCTTCTGGGCCTGGTGAATGAAGTCTTGGAGATGTCTAAAATTGAGGCCGCGCGGGTGACATTAACCTGTCACGACCTGGATTTATATGCCCTACTCGATGGCCTCTACCGCGTCCTGAAACTGAAGGCCCAACACCAAAATCTCGATCTATTCTTTGAGGTTTCCCCCGATGTCCCTCGCTATATTAAAGGGGATGAGCGCAAATTACGGCAGGTGTTACTCAATTTACTGGGGAATGCCCTCAAGTTTACTGAACGCGGCCATGTGAGCTTGAGCGTTGCCCCCGTCGACGGCGACTCCTTAACGCCTTCAAACACCCCGCCGGGGCGATCGCAACTGCATTTTAGCGTTGAAGATACCGGCTCAGGCATTGACGCCAAAGAAATTGACCTGCTCTTTCAACCCTTTACCCAAACCAATTCGGGCTTAGAGTCGCGGGGAGGAACGGGACTGGGACTCTCAATCTCTCAACAGTTTATTAGCTTGATGGGAGGCAAAATTCAGGTTGAGAGTCGCGTCGGTGTTGGCTCCTGTTTTAGTTTTGAGATTCCCGTTGACCTGGGGTCTGTTAATGAGGTCCGGCGACAATCGCAACTCCCCGGCCAAGTCAAACGCTTGATCCCTGAGCAACGAGAGTATCGTATTCTAGTGGTAGAAGACGAACCCACGAACCAATTGCTCCTAGTGCAGTTTCTCAAGACCATCGGCTTTAAGGTACAGGCCGCGAATAACGGTCGTCAAGCCGTGGAGATCGCCCCACAATGGAAACCCGATTTAATCTGGATGGACATGAGGATGCCGGAACTCAACGGCTATGAGGCGACACCGCAAATTAAGGCTCTTCCTGAATGCCAAGATACGATTATCATTGCTCTGACGGCCAGTGCCTTTGAAGAGGAGCGATCGGCGATTTTAGCCTCAGGGTGTGATGATTTTATCCGCAAACCCTTTCGGGAGGTAGAGATTTTGGCGAAGATGCAACGATATCTTGGAGTGGAGTATGAGTATGAGGGGAATATGCAGGAGTCGACGGAACCCGACGAACTCGGGATATTTCAGACGCGAGAGGCTCAATTGCAATTGACGAACCTTGGTGCTTCGATGACCCCAAGTTCTGAACAGATGCAACAGTGGATCTGCAATCTCCCTAAGTCGGTGGTTGAGCAGCTTCACCAGGCGGCGTTAGAAGGCAGTGATGATCAGATTTTAGAGGTCTTAACGTCCCTTGATGGAAGTGACTCGGGTTGTTGCGATCTCGCTAAAACTTGGGCGCAAGATTTTCGTTTCGATCGCATCTTAGAACTGATGCAATGTGTTCAACAGTCGTAACGAGCCGTAACGAGCCATCATGCCCTTCTCTAGCGCCCGTCCTCGATCTGTACCATCAATAGCGACCCCGATGAAAGATACACCGAAAGACCTCGAACAAGCTGATATTCTCATTGTTGATGATACTCCAGAGAACTTAAGGCTATTGTCCAATATGTTGTCTCGACGGGGCTACCGAGTCCGTAAGGCGATTAGCGGCTCAATGGCGTTAACGGCGGTGGAAACCTTGGCCCCGGATTTGATTTTGCTCGATATTATGATGCCGGATATGGACGGTTATGCTCTGTGCGATCGCCTCAAAGGCGATCAACGGACTTGCGATATCCCGGTGGTCTTCCTCAGTGCGCTCAATGATGTGTTTGACAAGGTGAAAGCCTTTACGGTCGGCGGAGCCGATTACATCGCTAAACCGTTCCAAATTGAGGAAGTTTTAGCGCGAGTTCATCATCAGTTACGCATTAAATCGGTTGAACGAGAAATTCGTCAACTCAATGCAGATTTGGAGCAACGAGTCGATGAACGCACCAGTCAACTGCGAGAGCGAACCCGCCAGTTAGAATCAGCCAATCGTCAGTTACTTGAGGAGATTGGCCAGCGCGAGCGTATTCAAAAACGTCTTAAGTATTTAGCGTTTCACGATCGCCTCACGAATTTACCGAATCGGGCGCAGTTTGAAATTAAGCTGACCGAATCCCTCGAAGACAACAAGACTGGCTCGGATTTGGCGGTTTTGTTTATTGACTGCGATCGCTTCAAAGTGGTTAATGATTCCCTGGGACACGCCGTTGGGGATGAATTGATCAAATCTCTCGCGCACCGACTTCGCGAGAGCTTAGACGATGATGTTATTGTTGCGCGTTGGGGGGGCGATGAATTTGTAGCGTTAGTTTATCAGGATAACCGCTCCGATGTTATTCATATGGTCCAGGATCTGTTAAACGTCTTATCAGAACCTCACCAACTTTCTCGCCATGAAGTCTTTGTGAATACCAGTATTGGCGTTGCTTTTGCCCTCAGCGATGTGTCTCCCGAAGAACTGTTACGAAATGCCGATGCTGCCATGTATCGAGCTAAAGCACTCGGAGGAAATCGCTATCACTTATTCGATCCGATTTTACATGAAGAAGCCTTAGAGCGACTCGCCCTGGAAAATGACTTACGCTACGCCTGCGATCGCAACGAATTTCAGGTGTACTATCAACCAATTCTAAACTTACAAACCGGTGCTATCTTTGGGTTTGAGGCACTCCTACGCTGGCATCATCCCCAACGAGGTTGGGTCTCTCCTTCTGATTTTATCCCGAGTATTGAAGAAACTGGACTCATTGATCAAATTGGTGAATGGGTATTAGAAGAAGCCTGTCAGCAACTGAAACGCTGGCATCAAGACTGGCGTCTTCCTCTGGTGATGAGTGTCAATTTATCGGTGCGTCAATTTGCTCAACCAGATTTTCTCGATCAAGTAGATCGAGTCTTAGCAACGACCGGAATTGAACCTAAGTTTCTTAAATTAGAAATCACAGAAACGGCACTCATGGAAAATTCCAACTCCACTCTCTTTATCCTGCAACAGCTTAAATCCCGAGAAATTCAAATTAGCATTGATGACTTTGGTACCGGGTATTCATCGTTAAGTTATCTACAAACTTTTCCGGTTGACACCCTTAAAATTGACCGAGCCTTTATTGAAGGAATGGGTGAGTCACTCGATGGGAAAGGCTTGGTTCCCGCGATTCTAAATTTAGCCCGAGCCACGAACATTGAAACCATCGCCGAAGGGATTGAAACGGTTGAACAGCAAAATATTTTACGAAATCTCGGCTGTAATTTTGCCCAAGGCTATCTCTTTTCTCGCCCCCGTCCTGCATCAGAAATCAACCCTGACAGCATTAATTTTTCCCATCAATAGAGAGCGATAAATCAAAAAATTAAGGGTCTTCTGGGTTCAGGCTGATCAGGAAAATCAAGGAAAATTCATGGCGGATTACATCTGTTTCTGTATCTGTTTCTGTA
>SIHH01000001.1:66093-69361 GCA_004299065.1 Phormidium sp. SL48-SHIP
GAAAATCAAGGAAAATTCATGGCGGATTACATCTGTTTCTGTATCTGTTTCTGTATCTGTTTCTGTAGGGGAACCCACCCCGAACTCCTCCCAGGAGGGGATTTTTTGCCCCTAAAATTTTGTCTAAAATTCAAGACATCACACCCGATTTCCTGAAGACCCACAATTAACAATAACAAATTTCCCGATTCCCTGTTCCCGATTCCCAATTCCCGATTCTCCACAAAAATGCTCCAGTTTGACAGACAATCCATCAAAGCTGGAGCAATCTATCAAGTTGTCGGCTCAAGTCAGAAACTCAAACTCAGGAGCCACCGCTGACAGCGAGACGTCCACCTAAGATGAGCGGCGACGATAACGGCGGCGACGTTGTTTGCGTAACGCTTCAGCCTTACGCTTGCGCTTTTCAATAGGAGTTTCAAAATGACGATTTTTCTTGAGATCGAGGAAAATTCCTGCTCTCGAAACACCTCGGCGGAAGCGACGCAGTGCGGATTCGATACCTTCGTTTTCACCTACAATGATTTGGGTCATGCCCGATCGTTCTCCAGAATCTGTGACAACTGACATTCCCACGCCCAAAGACAGCGGGATTCTTCCTTCAACGACTTGTCAGACTGGTGCTGGCGAGATCGCCAACCCACACAGCAGACAAATCTCCAGAAGCGTTCTCAGGTGAAGTCCCTGAAGTTTCGGTCTGTCTGACCGTACTCAAAACAGCCTTCAGGAGATTGAGGGCTGTCCTGTCATCTCGGCCACACTCGCATCCACAGCAACAAACTGGGATTCGAGGCGACAAAGACTTTTTGAACGTTTTACCATAGTTCGGAGAGTTTTGGCTCCTGTAGAGCGGATTTAACGTTAAACTCAAAAACTGGCATGGCTCGATCTAGCCTTTCTACCGTTCACAATAGCATATACAGAATGGCAAACTCCAAGACAAACTCTTGCCTCCAAATACTCAGGCAAGGGGTCTTCTTCGAGGCTAACAAAAGCATTGAGTCGTTGGCGAGCCGGCCAAGCTGATACCCTAGATCGAGAGTTAACAACAACCACTACTCTCTACTCTCACATTAACAGAGGATATGACTCTCTTTTCTCGAAACTGGCAACGCCCGATTGCGACTCTCTGTTTGGCGATCGCCCTCTGGGTCGCTTGTCTGTCCCCCGCCTGGGCGGCCCTAGACGATGATAAGAATGATGGCAACATTTTTGCCCTGTATGCGGGCAATGGCTCCATTGTCCCCCCCAGTAGCACCCTCCCTCAAGCCTTAACGGCTCATCGTCCCACCCTGTTGGTGTTTTATCTCGATGACAGTCGCGATTGTAAACAATTCTCGACAACGGTTTCAGAACTCCAGTCCTACTATGGCCGTGTCGCCACCATCGTACCGGTCAATGCCGATAGCGTGCTACCCAATCAAGCCTATGCGGAGACGGAACCCGGCTACTACTACAGTGGTCAAGTCCCTCAATCGGTGATCTTTGACGAGTCGGGAACAGTTCGCTTGAACGAATCCGGACAAGTAGCCTTTGAAGCCCTCGATTCAGTCTTTCGCGAGATTTTTGACCTTTTGCCCCGTTCTGAATCCGTAGAGTTAAAACGACGTGCCGTAAATGAAGTAAATACGGAACTACGATAACCTCCGAAATCTCCCTTACCCTTAAATCCCCCCGCACGCGGGGGGATTATTTATGGGCCAATTCGGGGCCAATTCGGGGCCAATTCGGGGCCAATTCGGGGCCAATTCCGATAGGCGAACGAGGTCGGGGGGTTGCCCTTAACGACTGGGGATAAAGGTCGGATAGGTATCTCGGAGGCGATCCGTTGCATCGAGACAGTCGCTCATGGCCGCAACCGGGGCAACGTCAGACTGATTGGTGATTCCGAGGACACAGTTGGCATAACGCTCAGGGAGTAGGCTACGACGGCAACTGTCAAGAATGTTCGGTAGGTTCCCTCCATCGGTCGTTTCGGCAATGCCGACGGTGCAAGTGGCCAGATCTAACGGACGACGCACCTGACGACAGGTTTCTAGGGCGGTGCTGGCTGTAATGTCCGTGGCGATCGCAATCTCCGAGACACAATTGGCTAAATTGCGCGGTCGATAGGCCGTTCCGCAGGCCAACGACGCGAGTTCCTCCCCTAATTCGAGATCGAGCAGTTCGGAGGTGCAGGTTTCATAGTCTTCGAGCGTTCCCCCTCGATAACGACTCGGATAAAACGGCGAGGCAACCACCGGGGCGGCGATCGCACCCAACAGGGTACTGATACTGATACTGGCAAGGAGACCCTTGGCAATTGGGTTCATGAATCCTGTCTCCAATAAAAACAATACGTGGACTAATGGCTAGGGTACTGGAATTCATGAGCGATCGGCGGCTCAACCTATTGCCAATTCCCAGAAATTGGCCCCAGGAGTTTTGAATCTCTGCCGTGTTAGGCTCTATAATGGGGTGCTTGGGTGAAATTTTGTTTGCCAGCACACCATCAAAGGAATCCAAAAGTTAAGCTGTATGTCACGATATCGAGGACCTCGTCTGAGAGTAGTTCGCCGTCTGGGAACCTTACCCGGCCTAACCCGCAAAGATCCCAAGCGGAGTTATCCGCCCGGTCAACATGGTCAGGGACGACGCAAACGCTCTGAATACGCTGTTCGGCTTGAAGAAAAGCAGAAACTCCGCTTCAACTACGGCGTTACGGAAAAACAATTACTCCGCTATGTGAAAAAAGCGCGTCGTCTCCCCGGTTCAACCGGACAGGTGCTGTTGCAACTGCTTGAGATGCGCCTAGATAACACGGTCTTTCGTCTCGGAATGGCCCCGACTATCCCATCTGCCCGTCAGTTGGTCAATCATGGACACATTTGTGTCAATGGTCGCCGCGTCAACATTGCCAGTTACAACTGCCGCCCTGGCGATATCATTACCGTGAGAAATACGGAAAAATCTCGCGAGATGGTTAAGGTCAATCTCGACTCTCCGGGACTGGCTAACATTCCCTCTCACTTAGTCCTGGATAAAGACAAGCTCGAAGGCCAGGTCAATGGCGTTGTTGAGCGGGAATGGATTGCGCTACAAATCAACGAACTGCTGGTGATTGAGTACTACTCTCGTCAGGCTTAGAAGTCTTCGTCATCCTGTTCGTTATCTCGGCTATTCTGGGGGCAAGCTGGCTCCGGGGATGGCCGGTTTTTTATGGGAACAGGGAATAGGGAACAGGGAACAGGGAACAGGGAATAGGGAATAGGGAACAGGGAACAGGGAA
>SIHH01000029.1:0-1634 GCA_004299065.1 Phormidium sp. SL48-SHIP
ACTCCGCCCTAAACCGTTAGAGTTCAGGGGTTTCTCAGACTACTGAGGCAAGAACGCCATCGGGTCTGTTGCTCCTTGGCCGGGACGGTGAATCTCGAAATGGAGGTGGGGACCGGTACTAAAGCCGGTGTTGCCCATTTCGGCGATTTGCTGTCCTTGAGCCACGTTTTCACCTTCGCTCACCAAATTTCGGTTGTTGTGAGCATACAGGGTCAAACTGCCGTCAGGATGAGTGATTTCCACTAAGTTACCGTAGCCGCCGGAGTTCCAACGGGAATAGGTGACGGTTCCGGGAGCGGATGCCACGATGGGGGTTCCGACGGGACCGGCGATATCGATACCTCGGTGCATCCGACCCCAACGCCAGCCGTAGCCGGAGGTGAACACCCCCTGAGCGGGCCAGATGTAGCCGTCGAAGACTTCGGCCTGTTGTTGGGGTTTGGGAAGATAAGCGCCGGATGAGGGCAAGCTGGGGATTTCCGGGGAGACGGAACGGGGTTCCATGATGGGAGCGTAGTTTTGCGATCCCATGGGCGCTACCGCCATCTTGTCGTCATCGTCTGTTGACGTCGTCGTGGTACTGGCTAACTCGGCTTCGGAGGAGCGGGCCTCGGAGGCTTGCCGTTCAGCGTCGTGAACTGAGACAACTTGTTCGCGATCGAATTGGGGGTTGTTGTGTTCACGGACGGTTCCGAGAGTGCGATCGCTGTTATCGACGTGAGCCAAAGCTTCCTCAGTGTCCGTTTGACCTGAGTTGGGGGCCGGTTGCGGTTCAGTCTCGCTACGACGAACCCGGTTTCTGAGACGAGAAATATCAGCCCGTAGGGTTTCGTTGGCCGAGGCGATCGCAATTTCGGGAACCTCAAGGGTTACGGTGTCACGGCCATCTGAAGCGTCGGTGCTGGTGTCGGTGCTGGTGTCGGCGTCGAGGACTTCAGCCGAGTCTCGGGGGGCCAGGGCCAAGTCACTGGAGTCGTCTCTGGCCGCAGAGGGAACCAAGTCTAATCGTTGTTTTTTGGGCGGAACCGAGGCGACGTGATCGGTTTGTCCACCGAAGACTTCAACGGGAGCCGATCGCCGGGCCACTTGTTTGGGAATGTTGAGGCGTTGTCCGGCCGTAATTTGGTCGGGATTGTCGAGATTGTTGGCCCGAGCAATCTCTTCAATGCTGGTTTGATGTTGGTCGGCCAAGCTGACTAGGGTTTCCCCTGGACGCACCTGATGGGGTTCAATGGCTTGGATGGTTTCGCCTTCACGCTCTAGGAAGGAACGATTGAGGCGAATGCCAGATTCCTCAGTGTCGAGGGAGTTGGAGTTGATGGCGCCTAGAATCGGGGTGGCACTGAGGGATTCGCCAGTGGCTGTAGCGGTGGCTGTAGCGGTGTCTGTATCAGTGTCTGTAGCGGTGTCTGTAGCGGTGTCGAGTGAACCTAGACTGGGGGAGTTGACAGCGGATGCAGTGCTAGGCTGTTTCTCCGGGTTCAGGCCGCCGACGCCGGTGTGAGATGACACGGTCTCTGGTGCTACCTCAGAGGGCATCAGCAGCGATAATTTTTCGGTCGAGTCTAAGGAACTGGAGTTAGAGCTGCGAGCCGCGATTTCGTTGTTTAGGTTCTCGTCGCTCAGGTTCTCGT
>SIHH01000029.1:1734-9621 GCA_004299065.1 Phormidium sp. SL48-SHIP
GTTCTCGTTGTTTAAGTTCTCGTTGCTTAGGTTCTCGTCGCTCAGGTTAGGGCTAGAGTCAGCTTTTGTCGTGGATGTCGCCTGGGCGAGTTGATGGTTGCTCTCGTCTACCTCAGCCACAGTGGGAGAGGGTTCTGGGGCGATCATCTCCCGAGGGGGATAGACCATGGTCTCGGTGACCGGGATTCTTAGGACTTCACCGATTTCGAGAGGCGTTTCGATCGAGGGTAAGCCGTTGGCCGTTGCGATCGCGCCGGCTGTGACTTCATAGGCGTTAGCGATACGCCATAGGGTGTGACCACTCTGAACCACATGGGTCACATGGTCTTGAACTGGCTCCTGGGCCACGGGGGCTTGGGAGTTGTGATGGGAAGTATTGTCAGAATGGCTATAGCTTACGGGGGTCTCGGCCGCCGTAAGATTCACTTTTTCAAGCTGATTCTCGGGGATGACCGCCGTTTTGTCGAGAGTCGGCGGCATCAGGCTTGGAGCAGATTTGACGACGGGTTCAGCGGCAACCGCAGCGTCGTCAGCTAAACCAACAGCCGAGGCTCCCATGGAAATGGCAAGACCAAGGACGGCAGCTGAGGTTCTAACCCGCCGATGTTGTTCCGGTACCGAAGCACGGAAGGCATCAGATCCTAGATGAGCTTGAAGCTCGTTTAGGGAAGCGGGGGGGTTGTGATGTGGGAACGCTCGTTTCAAGAACGACCTCCTAGACAATAAGCGTGTGAGTTACAGTCGGTCGGGGGTGCGACCTTGGAAAGCAGACAGTGATCGCGATCACGTTGTATTTGCGATGTAGGTCACTGACGGCAGAGATGCTTAGGACAGGTTACCCCGGTTTACCAATTTACACAAGGTTACAAAGCTGTAAACCTTGTCTAGAGGTGATTTTGAGCTGTGAAACCAGCGGAGCTACGCCAGTTTGACTCAGGGATTGACTCAGGGATTTAGGTCATGTTGAGCGAAAGTTCGTCTCAACCTGGTTCCTAAGTGAAATGTCCTTGAACCCATAGGATGGCCGGTTAAGGCGTATCGACGAAACTTTAAGCTGAATTAGGTCACAACGGCAACTGGCCATTTGGCGACCGCTGCGGGGATCTTAACTGAAACTGGCTTGATTTTCTTAATATATGAAACTCCCCAAGTTTGCATCAGTGGGGAGTTTTGGCGACTCGATACGGTGATTTCTCTTGAAGCGAATGGCGATCGCCGCCCCGGATCAGCCTGATCGCGTTAACAATAGAAATTTCTTATCATTGCCACAAGGGCGGGATCGCCCAGTCCCTGGGGGGTTGACCCTCTTAGGGGGTTTCACCCCTCGGGGCGCGGAGAGTTCCCAGTTGACGCAGACATTCAAAAAGTCCCAAAGCCGCACTCACCGAGAGATTGAGGCTACGCACCCGAGGCTCAAACATGGGAATATGAACCGTCTCTTCACATTCGGCGAGGGTGTCATCGGAGAGGCCTTCGGTTTCACTACCAAACAATAACCAATCATCGTCACGAAAGGCGAATTCTGTATAAGAACACCGGCCACGAGTACTAAATCCAATCCAACGGCCCGATTGGCGGCGGCTCTGGGTACGGAATTCTGCTAAGGAATCGTGGATTGTCCAGTTCACATATTGCCAATAGTCGAGGCCGGCCCGCTTGAGGTAGCGATCGCTCATCTCAAATCCCAGAGGCGCCACGAGATGAAGCGGGGTTCGGGTGGCCGCGCAAGTCCGAGCAATATTTCCCGTATTGGGGGGAATTTGCGGGTTAACCAGAACCATTTGGGGAATAGGGCTAGATAACGTCAAGGTTCTACCAAATTAAACAGCATTTTCTCGGATTTTACGCTATATCTCTCCGATTCGCCTAGGCGATCGCCGCCCCAAGTCCCGCTTGAGAGGGGTGGGTTGGCCCCGTTCCATCGATAGGTTTTGCTAATCGCCAATTCCCGAGGTCAAAAATTGACGATTGAGCCAGCAAAATCCCCAGAATCAGGCCGCCATCAGGCTACATAACTGATCTTCGAGATCCTGTTCGCGGGCGATCGCTCCCTCAATCTCGCGCATCATCTGTTCACGAGGAGACGAACCCTGTTCGCAGGCCCGTCGCCATTGCTGGGCCGGGTTTCCGTCTCGCAAAATCCGCTGAATGGGAGAGAGAAAGCAACGAATCCCCTTAGACTTTGCCAGAGGTAGGATCTCAGCATACAACTCCTCGATCCAATCCCGAGCCAGGATTTCTCGCCCATCTTGCCAATGGCGTAAGGTCGCATCGAGGCTATCTTTGGCGGCGGCTTGCTCGTTGGCCATGGTTAGGGCCAGTAAGTCCTCACTGCGGTGGCTGGCTGGGAGCGTACTGCGTTCTAAGGGGTCGAGACTGGGATCGAGTAGGGTTTGCCAAATTCGCGCCTCTAGGAAGGCCATAACCGCCAGCAGGTCGATGGGGTCAACAATCAGATCGCAAATTCGCAGTTCTAGGCGATTCAGATTATAGGGACGGCGATCGCCGTTGGGACGCACCGAAATCCAGAGATGACGCACATTCTGCATGGTTCCCAGGTCTAACTGCTCTTGGGTCCAATCAATGAAATGACCGTGACTCTCGAACAGGGGAACTGTTTGCGGAACTTGGGGAAACACGGACCAGCGGGTGGAGTCATAGCCAGTGATTTCCCCATCGAGGAAGGGAGACGACGCACTCAACGCCAGATATAGGGGAGCTTCAACGCGAATCAGTCGCGCGGCCCGCATCAAGGCTTCGGGGTCATTAATACCGACATTGATATGGACGCTGGCGGTGACCACTTTGGACCCGTAGGATTGCTCGATGTAGTCATGGTAGGGGTTACCGGGGTCAGAGCGGAAGAAGCGGCGACTATCTCCGAGAGAGAGGGTACTTCCGGGAATGAGGGTGTAATCGCCGAGGGTTTTGAGATAGTGACGCAACTGTTGTCGAGGTCGCACTAAATCACAGAGCAAAATATCGTAATCGCAAAAGGGAGCGGTGGTGTACTCCACGTTGCGTGAGTCGGGTTCTCGGGAGAAGCGATCGAGATCGGCGACAATGCGATCAGACAGTCCCACAATGTCACCGGTGGGTGTTCCGGTGTACATTTCTACTTCAAAACCTTTGGATAAGAGCATGTGTTGTTCTGCCTGAAACGGGTGCGACATCGAAGAGCAATCTCTATTAAGTGGTGGCGATCGCCCAAAAGCGAGCCACATCCCCAGGATTGACCTTGTTGGCATTTTATCAAAGATGGCGGCGACAGAGATGAAGCTTCCCTGGGATTCTTCCTGGCTTGGGCTTGGCGGTTGGGTTAAACTGATCCCATGATTCTGGTTCGAGAAGGACTGGCCCCCCGTCAGGTTTTAGGTTATGGAAACGAAAGAACTCAAATTGTTGCTTCAGTTGCTTGGCTGTCCTGACTATCGCGGCAAAATAGCAGCGGTTAAGCCAACCAGCGGCACTCGGGTTAGTGAAACCCAACGATTTTGTCGTAAATTAGCCGATCGCGAGTTACTGAACCTCCACGAAGAGATTAAGAAATTCAAAATTAGTCCAGCCGGTAAAACACTCCTGAACGCTGATATTGAAAATCTCCCCTTATCTGACGCTGAATTAACGGTGTTACAGGTGGCCGCTAAGGGACCCTCAACTCCTGGAGATACCAAACTTCCCGCTGCACAACGTCAGCCGGTTCTTCTGAGTTTGTGCGATCGCGGACTTTTGAGTGCGATCGAACGCAAAATTGTTGAAGTGAGTCTTTCGGCACGGGGTAAAGAATTTCTCCGCGATGATTACTTTGATGCTAATGCCAGGCGCAATCTACAACTTAACGCCCAACTGTTAACCAATTATGTCCAATTTATGCGGACATGGATCAACTCAGCTCCCACCCCAACTCCCCCCCCAACTCCCACTCCCACTTCCACTCCAAAAGCCAAACCCAGCGACAGCGAACTGATCGAGATTATCCGCAAGATTGATTCTCGACTTCCCACCAATAACTACACACCGATTTATCACCTTCGCGCCGAAGTTCAACCCCCCATGACGCGCGACGAACTCGATCAGGCTCTTTTCCGCCTCATTGAAGACAACAAAATTCAACTGAGTTCCCTCCAAGAGGGAATGGATTACACAGACGAACAATTTGCCGCAGGAATCCCGCAAGAATTTAGTAGTCCTCTATTTTTTATTATTGTCAATTAAAGTCAATTAAACAGTGGTCTGTAAATAAAAATTACCAACTTCTTTCAACTCCAAATCAACCTAAAGTATCGAGTTTCTGTCATGGCTGATATCATAACACTGCTCAAACAAAACTATAACCCCTTTGACTTAACCACAGCCAGAAGTGGTAACTTTTGGCTGGAACAACAATCTGCAAATTTGACCGTCGAGTCCATTCACCAAGAACAACTAAGGAAGATTATCCAGGTTATCGAAGAGGTGCAACTCAACCAGATCACCCGAACCATCTTGTTAAAAGGAGATTTAGCTTCGGGAAAAAGCTATTTTCTCGGTCGTCTGAAGAAACAAGTTAATCAAAAAGCCTTATTTGCCTATATCGGAAGCTGGTCAAACAATGACTATATTTGGCGGCACATTTTGCGTCAAACTGTCGATAGTCTGATGCAAACTCCCGAAAATGAAAGCCAATCGCAATTTCTGCTGTGGCTCAATAGTTTGTCAGCATTTCAGGACAAAAGCCTCATCAAAAGGATATTAGGGGAAAAAACCATCTTTGTCCAAAATTTCAAGAGTAGCTATCCGACGGGAATTTATCAATCTAAAAATTTCTTTAGTGCTTTGTATCATGCAACACAGCCAGAAGACTATATTATTGCCTGCGATTGGTTGCGAGGAGAAGATTTAGATACCAGTGATTTAAACCGACTGGGAGTCCGTAAATCATTATCGAGCGAGGAAGATGCCAAAAATATCCTCATGAACCTAGGACGGGTTTCCGCTCAAGCTCAGTATCCCATTGTTTTGTGTTTTGATCAAGTCGATCAAGCCTGTCTTAAGGAAGATGGCCTACCAGCCTTGTTGGGGGTTAACACAACAATTCACAACGAGAAACTTAAGAATTTTGTTGTTATTCTCAGCCTAATTCAAAGCACTTGGGAAAATAAGGTCTCTAAACAACTTCTGGCTGACCGCGACCGAATTGATCGAACGGTTCAACTTGATAAAATCACCATAGATCAAGCGGAAGAAATTTGGCAAAAGCGTCTCCGTCCTTTGCATGAACAAGCCAACCCCAAACCGAATTCTGACATTTATCCCTTGACGCGAGATCAGTTAAAGAAACAGGCGTTAGGCGGACGAACGGTTCCTCGCGCGGTTATTCAACTGGGCCACAAACTGGTTCAGCAACTCAAAGGACATGGGGAGATAAAAACCGACGATAGCTTTGCGCTCGTTTGGGACAAAGAATTTAAGAAAACCCAGGCAAAAGTTGAACGAATCCGTCAGCAATCCTCTAGTGAATTGGCTCAGTACTTGGCGGATATTTTAGAAATGCTGGGAGTTCCTAATGTAGCTTATAAATATCTGGAAGGGTCAAAGTATTTAAATTATTCTTTGAGCTTTACCCATCCCCAAACCTCTGAGAAAATCGGGGTTTTGTGGAATGAAGACCCGAATATGAGAAGTTTCTTTTATAGTATGTCGGCTTGTGAGAAAGTGGTGAAAGCCGGAGACTGCGATCGCCTCATCTTCATTCGTCACGAACCCTTTGGCAGCAAGAAGAATAAAGGCTATAAGCTATTCGAGAAGCTATTTACCAGCAACCCCCACCGTCACATCTGTCCCCATCTTGACTCAATTCACTATCTAGTGACCTATCATCGGCTACTCAATGCTGCGACCTCGGGGGAATTAGTGGTCGGCTATGATTCACCGAATCCTGGTCGGCTCAAGGAATTGGTGAAGCAAAGCGGCGTGTTGGAACAATGTCAGCTTTTGAAAAACTTAGGTATTCTTGACGGCTCAGCCGATCCTTCAGGGACATCAACGAAACCTGACCCTTCACTGGATAAGAAAGATGTGAAAGTTCGTGAGTTTTTGATGAAGCAGATTAAAAGTCAAGGATTATTGGGAGCCGAGGTCTTAATTAACTCGACCTTGGCGGAATTTGATGGGATTGACCTGAAAGATGTAGTCAAAGAGCTAAAAGCGTTAGAACGCGAGAACTACATCCGCATGATTGGCGACAAGAAGAATATCAAAGATCAGTCAGTGTTCCGAGTTCCCGAAGACCAACGCCAAGCCTCTTAACCTACCCCTTGCACATCCTTCGAGAGCCAAACTCGTGTACCTTCACCAACCTGATGACATCGAGACCGCCATTACTCGTCTCTCTCGCGCCTCCCAACTCTGGATTGACACCGAAACCGCAGACTGGTGGACAAAATCCCCGAAATTATCGCTGATTCAAGTGAGTGACGATGGGAGCGATCGCCGTGGTGACTCAGTCTATATCCTCGATGTCCTCCAACACCCCGATTCCATCCGCCTCTTTATCGAGCGGATTATGGTCAATCCCCAGATTGAGAAAATCTTTCACAACGCCGTCTATGATGTGAAATTTTTGGGAAAGTCCAACGCGCAAAACATTACCTGCACCCTTAAACTAGCGCGAAAGCTAGGAAAACAACGGCTGGGAGTCCCCAATCTGCAACTGAAAACCCTAGCCGCCGAACTGTGCCAGTTTTCCGAGATTGACCGCGACTCCCAAGGTAGCAATTGGGGCCAACGACCCCTAAAGCCACGACAACTGCACTACGCTAAACTTGATGTGGTGTATCTGGCCCAGGTTCATCGCCATCTGTTGACTCATCTTGGCCAGTCTGATACACCGCCTGAGAGCCTAGAGGAGCGGTCATTTGTGAGTTCTAACCCGAATTTTACGGCCCCAAATTTTACGGCCACTGATGTTCGTGTGGCGAAAGAATGTCCCCGTCTGTTCTATTTGGGTCATCACTCGAAGTGTCGTACTGTTTTTATTCCCCAAGAGACCCAAATTTCGGGTGTGGGAAACGACTTTCACCGCTTAGCACAGGAATTTGTTAAATTGGCAGCGGCGGACTCTCGCTTCAGTCAACTGCTGACCCCTCCCAGTGAACAGCTTGAGGTTGAACAACTGTCCCAGGATATGCAGCAACTGTTTTACGACCGTTGTTTCTATCCTTATCTCATGCAGATGATTAGCAAAAATCCTGATTCTGCTCAACGGTTGGAACAGATTTGGCAAGGCTTGCAACGCTTAATTTATCACTACGCCGAATTACTCAAACGCAATCGCCAGAATTTTGAGCCTAACGACATTATTGCCAAAACCTTTATTGGTAGTGAGTTACTGCGGAAACGGTCCTATCAACTGGCCAATGGTGAGGAGCAGACGGTCTCGGGACAGTTCGATAACTTAGTCTATGACGGCGATCGCCGGCGCCTATGTGTTGTCGAGTACAAAACCTATCAACCGGCTGATCCCTCCGCACAACTGATGCAAGTGGCCCTCTACGCCGATCTGGTTCACCACCAACGCCAGGAACCGGTCGATGCGGCGGTCTATTGCGTCTTTCCCGAGTTTCAAGTCTATTTCTATGACTGGGACGAGTTGCGATCGATGCGTGACATGGCCTTACTTCCCCATCTGCAACAGATGCAGGATTGGCTCAGTTGGCAACCCGACCACCCCAACCCCCCACCAAAAACCTATGAAGAGCGGCTCTGTCCCCTCTGTCCGCAACAAAACACCTGTCAAACGTTCTTTTTAGCCGGAGAGCAGGCCAGCCCCGTTATATCGCCGTCTATTGCGCCAAAGCCAACTCCAGACCCCCCAGTTAGCGTTACGCCCAATCCTACACCAACCCC
>SIHH01000029.1:9721-14638 GCA_004299065.1 Phormidium sp. SL48-SHIP
CCTACACCAACCCCGCCAACCATCGTCAAATCCGATCTAGAAGAAGGGAAAAAACTCGGTCAGCAACTGACGGACGTGTTCAACGCCTTTGGGGTGGAAGTGACCTATGAAGGGGCCGCCATTGGTCCGTCGTTTATTCGGGTTCGCCTGAAACCTAAGTTGGGGGTTAAGGTGTCGTCGCTGTTGCGGCTGTCGGATGATTTACAGGTCCAACTGGGGATTTCTGTTCCGCCGATGATTTCTCCTCAGGCGGGATTTGTCAGTGTCGATCTTCCCCGGAATCCGGCTCAGATTGCTCTATTTGAGCAGTATCTTACACCGCAATCGTTGCCGGTGACGGCCCCAGTGCGGGTGGCCATTGGCGTTAACTTGGAAAATCAACTCGTCGAAGCCGATCTCTCGGACCCTAATACCTGTCATTTCTTGGTGGGGGGAACGACGGGAAGTGGTAAGAGTGAGTTTTTACGAGCTTTGTTGTTGAGTTTAACGCAACGGCGATCGCCGGACCATCTCAAATTGGCCCTAGTCGATCCGAAACGGGTGACGTTCCCGGAATTTGAGAACATTCCCTGGCTATTGTCGCCGATTGTCAAAGACAGCGATCGCGCGATCGCTCTGATGGAAGATCTCGTCCTGGAAATGGAATCTCGTTACCGAGCCTTTGAAGCCAGCCGCTGTAACGATCTCCCCACCTACAATCAACACTGTTTAGAACGTAATAAACCCATCAAACCGCCGATTATTTGCCTCTTTGATGAATACGCTGATTTTATGGCCGAAAAAGAGGTCGCTAAAGTTTTAGAACTCTCCATTAAACGGCTCGGAGCCATGGCGCGAGCCGCTGGAATCCACCTCATTATCGCCACGCAACGGCCTGAAGCCAAAGTTGTCACCCCTCTGATTCGCTCGAATCTTCCGGGACGCATTGCCCTCAAAACCGCTAGTGAAGCCGATTCGAGTATTATTTTAGGGGGCAAACAGGGCCAGGCTCAAAATTTGTTGGGGAAAGGGGATCTTCTCTATTATGGTGGGTCAAAGTTACAACGGTTGCAAAGTCTTTTTGCGCCTAAAATTGAGTTTTCTAAACCGTAAACACCCTAAAAAATTAACTTAAGATTCATGATTGATCGTGCCATTTTGGGTGTCTCGCTGCGTTAAAAAGCTGCCAGAACGCAGATGTAAATCCCGTTGTGGGAAGGGAATCTCGATCGCCCGCCGTTGCAACTGCTCATAAATGCCAAAATAAAGATCACTGCTGAGAATCTGCTGCTGACTGGGATCGCCACACCACACTAACAACTGAAAATCCAGGGAACTGTCGCCAAAGCCTTTAAAGAGAATACGAGGCGGCGGAATCCGTAACACCTGGGGATGATCTTGAGCCGCTTCTAATAAGGCTTCCTTGACATCTTCTAAATTAGAACCATAGGCCACGCCAAC
Organism: Phormidium sp. SL48-SHIP; assembly: GCA_004299065.1. Classification (GTDB taxonomy): domain Bacteria; phylum Cyanobacteriota; class Cyanobacteriia; order Cyanobacteriales; family Geitlerinemataceae; genus Sodalinema. Next base: position 11,162 of record SIHH01000029.1, read on the forward strand.
CGGTAGCCGCAAGCGAGAGACTGGGTTATCATGACTCCAGTTAATCACCTCAGACTCTAGGAAACGAGAGTTCGGAACAATAATCGAGACGCGATCGAGGGTCCGAATGAGGGTGCTGCGGCTACCAATCCGTTCAACGGTTCCCATCGAGTCTCCCACCTCGACAAAATCCCCCACCTGAATCGGACGTTCAAACAGCAAGACTAACCCGCTACCGAGATTTTTCGCAATATCTTGTAAGCCGAAGCCAATCCCCACACTCAACGCACCGGCGAGAATCGTTAGGGAACTAATATCCAATCCCCAGAGATTGAAAATAACGACGGTTCCCATAACCATCAGTGTGTATTTAATGGCCGTGGCGATCGCATCCTGAGCCGAACGATTCAACCGCGATACCGCCAACACCCGCACTCGCAACAGTTGACTGAGCCGGTTTGCACCCACCACCAACGCCAACAAAAAGGCAATTAAAACTAAGATATCAACCAACGAATAGGTATTAGCATCTAGGGGCAAAATAGGCGCGGTAATACTATTCGTAATAATCTGTCGCAGTCGATAACTCCATTGACGGGTGGTGGGAAACAAGTCACTGACATAAAAAATCGTGACGCTCCACAAGATAATCCGACCGAGCCAGACAACGAGGCCTCGCCAGGCTTCTAAGATACGGCTATCGGAGTGAACACCACAGAAATAGAGCGAGAGGCGATGAATCCCCCAATGCAAGACACAAGCCAGACTCACCACCAGAATCACTTGCAGGATAGCCCGCCGCAAAAACGTATCGCTGCGTTCTTGGTTAGCCTGACGTAACACCTGACGGATTTGCTCGGCCCACCGTTCCGCCTGTTCCCTAGGATTGACCCCCGCCCCGAGGCTAGCATCGCTTTTAGTGACCGTAATCAGATGCGCCCCATCAATCAGCAACGTGGGTAAATCATTCCGCATGACCACCTCAATGCGCTCAAGTCCCGGCGATTCAGCCGCCTGTTGTAGTTTGTCATTCATCAAGGCGGCCCGTTCTTCGGCCGGAAACTGAGCCGTATCGGCCATCTCAAACAGGTAAATGCCATCGACAATGACTCTGGCACTTTCGGTTTCCGGGTCAAAGGTTGGCCGGGGCGAGAGGGTTTCGGGAACGACCACCTCGGGAGGTGTATCGCTGAAGTCATTGCCGATATCGGAGAGGGGACGGGGGGATTCATCGGTTTGCGCCATAGCCCCGCCTCCCCAAATCAGTAGTATCGTGGCCAGAGCTAAGATGACGTTAACCAGGGCTGGCCGAGACAGTTTCATCACGTTTTTAGGTTTCCCTTCTGTAAGCTTCAAAGATGAACGAATCCTGAGCAAAATTGAGCGATTCTGGAGAGATCGCCACTGAATCAGCTTCTATCTCCGACTTGACAGACTTTGACCCAATTTTAACTTTATGGTAGTCACCGTTTTAACTGTCACAAATATGACTTGTCTTTTTAGGTGAATCGATTAGAATGGGTCTTAGTTTAAGTGGTGTGAAGGCGACTCTTCTGACGGAACTCAGCGGCTTATCGTTCGTCTGAGTTAACCAATGGTTCTCAACTGTACGCTGCTAGGATAACCTAATCGATGATTAGGTTGCCTAGCTTTTTTTTCGCCCAAGATTGACATGTTTCCGGATTCGTGGGCGATCGCCCCAGGACTCATCCTCGTTTGGCTTCACTACGATAGCGAACAAACTCCGCCACAAACGCCAAAATCCCCGAAAAACCAATCAAAATCGCACTGAGCGCATTCACATCCGGCTTAACCCCAGTGCGGATACGACTAAAAATTTCCATCGGTAACGTCGTCGCCCCGGCCCCGGCGGTAAAACTGGCAATCAGAAAATCATCCATACTCAAAACGAAGGCCAGCAAACAGCCCGAGACAATTCCCGGCATCAGTTGCGGTAACAAGACCTGAAAAAACGCTTGCACGGGAGTGGCCCCCAAATCCAACGCCGCCTCCTCCAAATTGCGGTCCAAGTCAGCCAAGCGGGTCGAGACGACAATGGCAATATAGGCTAAACAGAAGACAATATGCGCCGCCACAATCGTCCATAAACTCAGGGAAAAGCCGATAGCGGCCAAAAACACCAACGTCGCCACCGCAATGGCGATATCGGGGATAATCAGCGGTAAATAGGAAATCCCTAAATACAGTTGACGGCCGGGGAAGCGATAACGAGCTAGTCCCACCGCCATCAGCGTTCCCAAGACCGCCGAAATGGCCACCGCCGAAATGGCCACCGTTAAACTATTGCGCAAGGCCGCAAAAATCCGCGAGTCCGACCGTAAATACTCATACCACTGCCAGGTAAATCCCTCCCATGAGGCACTATAGGCCGACTCATTAAAGCTATAGACCACTAACACCAAAATGGGGAGATACATAAACACAAACATCAGCCCCACAAACACCGATTGCCAAGACAAACGTAGTTTAAACGAAGAATGTGCCATATCGAGGGGGAAATCAGGAGAGTCGGGGTGGTCGAGATCCGGTTGAGGAGTAGGAGCCGTTTCAGTCATTGAGATTACATCTCCATTAGCGTTGAGTCGCAGAGGAGTCACCATATTTTAGCAATAGGGCGATCGCCACACTCACGGCAAAAATTAACACCATACTTAGGGCTGAGCCAAATCCCCAGTTCGGTGTTTGCCCCAAGAATTGGTTATAAATCAAACGAGCCATCGTCATACTCGAGGCTCCTCCGAGGAGTTCAGGATCAATAAAATCCCCCAAACTGGTAATAAACACCAATAACGACCCGGCGGCAATTCCCGGTAAAGACTGAGGAACCGTAATTTTCCAGAAGGTTTGTAGCGGGGTGGCCCCCAAATCGGCTGAGGCTTCTAGGAGTTGGCGATCGAGTTTTTCTAAGGATGAATAGAGAATTAAGACCATATAGGGCAAAAAACTATAACTCATGCCCACCAACACCGCCGGCGGCCGATTGAGAATATCCAAAGCCGGGATACCGACAATCCCCAAAAGCGAATTCAGCACTCCGGTGGGTCGTAGAATGGCAATCCAGGCATAAGTCCGCAACAACGACGAGGTCCATAGCGGCAAAACAAACCCAAGCAGCAACAAATTGCGCCAGCGTTGGGGAGCTGACAGGGCAATCCAATAGGCCACCGGGAAGCCTAAGAGTAGACAGAGTACCGTGGTGCCGATCGCCAACTGGAGCGATCGCAGCACCACCCCCAAATTGCCCGGCTCCAACGCTCGCAAATAGTTCTCAATTCCCGAGGGAATCACCACATCGCCGGGTCGGATATTGGGAACCAAACTCAACTGGAAAATCACCAACGTGGGCAACACCAGCAACAACAGCAGCCACAACCCAGCCGGCGCTAACAGTCCCGTCACGCCCAGCCAGCGAGTTCCCCAGGATAACTCAGAGTTTGGGGACGAGGAGGTCTCAGAGGGAGGAGGAGAAACAGACAC